>JBFHRT010000734.1:0-1500 GCA_041591575.1 Spongiibacteraceae bacterium | reverse complement strand
CTCGGCGGGCAGCAGCGCCCGCACCGCCCGTGACAGCTTGTCACGCTCGATGGGTTTTACCAGGTATTCGCTGGCGCCCAGCAGCATGGCCAGGTCGCGCTCGTTGAGCATGGACTGCATCAGCACCGGAATATCCCGCGTGCGCTCGTTGTCGCGCAGCATTTTCAGCACCTGCCAGCCGTCCATGCCCGGCATCATCACATCCAGCACCACCACGTCGGGCTTGCACTCCAGCGCCTTGTCGATGCCCTCCTGACCAGAGCCGGCGACCACCACGCGATAGTTTTCGCGGCTGAGAATGCGGCGGCTGATATCCAGCGCCGCGGCATCGTCGTCAATCACCAGCACCGTGCCGGCACTGATCGCGTTCGCGGCCGCGGTGGCCGCCACCGGCATCACCGGCGGCAGGGCCTCGGCGTCTTCCGGCAGCGGCAGCAGCAGGCGGAAGCGGGAACCCTCACCCAGCTCACTCTCCACCACAATATCGCCGCCCAGCAGCTGGGCGAATTTGCGCGAGATGGTCAGCCCCAGACCGGAGCCGCCGTACTGCTTGGTGGTGGACAGGTCGGCCTGGATAAAGGCGTCGAACACGCGCTCGATCTGCTCCGGCGACATGCCGATGCCGGTGTCAGCCACTGAAATTTCCAGCAGACGGCGGCCGTCGCGCTCATAGCCCTCCACCGCCAGGGTGACGGTGCCGTCATGGGTGAACTTGGCGGCGTTGCTGAGCAGGTTGAGCACAATCTGGCGGAAGCGGGTGACGTCGGTATTGATGAACTGCTCATCCAGCCGGTACTGGCATTCGAGGGTATTGCCGTTCTTTTCCAGCAGCGGCTTCACCGTGGCCTGCACGCTGTCGAGCACCGCGCGCAGCTCGGCGCGCTCGATATACACCGACATCTTGCCGCTTTCGATCTTGGAGATGTCGAGCACGTCGTTGATCAGCTCCAGCAGGTGCTTGCCGGCAGTGAGAATTTTCTCCAGATCCGGGCGCAGCTCGGCGGCCGGCAACGTCGGCGCCTCGTCGGCCTCCTCCATCAACATCTCGCTGTAACCGATAATGGCGTTCATCGGTGTGCGCAGCTCATGGCTCATATTGGCCAGAAAGCTGCTCTTGGCCTGATTGGCAGCGTCCGCCTGGCGGCTGGCCTCGCGCACCTCGTCCATGGCCATGCGCAGGTTGCCGGCCATGGCATTAAAAGACTGCGCCAGTTCACCCAGCTCGTCGCGGCCGATGTCAGGCATGCGGTAACCGAGGTTGCCCGCGCCCCACTCAGCGGTGCCGCGCTGCAGCACACGGATGGAGCGCCGGGTATAGCGGATCACGTGGTAGGCCAGCAGCACGGTGACCACCAGCGAAAACAGGAACACCCCCAGGGCGATGCGGTTGGTCAGGCTGACCACTTTCCGCAGCTCGTGATTGATGCTGTCAGACTTGGCCAGCAGCAGCCATTCGTTCTTGGTGAGACGGTCGTTGACCATGGCATAGGGTGTCGCCGG
>JBFHRT010000733.1:0-1505 GCA_041591575.1 Spongiibacteraceae bacterium | reverse complement strand
GGCACGCCCAGTACCGGCAGCCTCTCGGTTACCGCGGCGTGAATATCCCGGGCAGTGCCGTCACCGCCGACAAACAACAGCAGGTCAACAGCACTTGCCAGCAGCGCACGGGCAGCGGCGACGGTATCATCTGCCGTACTGGGCTGAGCACAGGGCTCACCAACGCACACGAAATCAAAACCGGCCTCAGTCGCCACCGCTTCTGCCATCGCACCAGCAAAACCGTACACCACCACGCCCTCGCCTCGCCCTTTAAGCAGCGCGGACAATGCCTGCAGGCAGCGCAGGCAGCGCGCCTCGGCGCGCAACTCGGCACCCCGCGCCAGCGCCTCGGCAGCCTTGCCGTCGCTGCCCTTGTAGGCCAGCGGCCCACCGACACCGGCGTAGGGATTAATGACCAGGCCGAGCTTGAATTCACTCATATGTGCGCTATACCAAAGTTAGGGGGACAACAAACACGTACAAATACGTACTGAACACCAGTGTAGAGTCCGGTACTAATGCGCTACATAGCGAGCTGCCAAGGGGTTAGCCGCAAGGCGCGGCTCCGAAGACATAGTGGGGCTATGTCGAGGAGACGCAACGCAGCGGATGACCCCTTGGCAGCTCGCCCGAAGGGAGCAGCCCAATTGGCGCCCTGCTTCGTTGCCGACCTTGCCCATAGGCCCACTATGCGCTGCGCTCGGCGCCTCGCAGGACGCCAATTGGGCTAGCTCTATGTGACGCATTAGTACCGGACTCTACACTGGCAATATTGCCATTAAATTGTCATCAACTGTGCATACCCTGACCGAGAACTCTAACGACAAGGCAACGATATGACTGCAAACCGTGCAGAAACAATGAACGCCGACTCCCAGCGTCTGGCCGAGTACTACCAGGGCTCAGTTATCGCCGCAGACGGCACTGAAACCCCGATTACCGACGCCATGATCCAGGACGCCTGCCGAAAGCTCGAACACAGCTGCCTGCATTCACAGTTCCGGACTTCTCGGATCAATACCAAGGGCACGCAGGGTTTCCGCCGCGCCCGCGCCTAAACCGCCTCCCGGCTGCAACTGGCAGCGGGCCAGCTCCCGGCGCAGCGGATAATGCTTGCGCTGGGCGTCGAACACCTCTCCCACCGCCAGGCCGTTTTCTCCACCTTGCGCAATAGCCGTGCGCAGGCGCCGGTCGTCCTCGCGTACGTCATAGCATTGCCAGATCAGCTCGCGAATCAAACGCGCTGTTTCTTCGACGGTGCCAGCCTGCGCTGCCGATTGCGGTAGCTGAAGTTGCGGCGGCTGCTGCAGCTGGGGTGGCAATGCAAAGCCGGCCAGCGGCTGGCCAATAAAGTCAGCGTAGGCCTCGGCCACCATCTGCAGGCCGGTGATCTTGCCATCGGCGCTGTAGCCAGCGATATGCGGGGTGGCTATACGGCAGTTCGCCATCAGCTCCAGGTCGATATTGGGCTCGCCCTCCCACACATCCAGCACCAGCTCAATATCGGGGCGCTGTTCAGCCAG
>JBFHRT010000732.1:0-1505 GCA_041591575.1 Spongiibacteraceae bacterium | reverse complement strand
GAGCGCGCGCTGTATCCACGCCAGGATGCGCTGGCCTTGCTGCAGACGGCCGCCGACACCATACGCCGCATTCGACCCGACGCCCTGCTGCTGGCCGGTCACAAGGGCGCCGCACTGGGCCAGGCGCTGCGCGCCCAGCGCCTGGCCGCCATCGAGGAACTGCTATGCCCGCCACAGACTCCGCCCCCGTCGCCCTGATCACCGGCGGCGCCCAGCGCATCGGCGCCGCGGTGGCCCGCCGGCTGCACGGGGCCGGCTATCGCGTGCTGATCCACTACCGCCACTCCGCCGACAGCGCCCGCGCGCTGTGCTCTGAGCTCAATGCCCGGTGCCCCGACTCGGCGCGAGCACTGTGCGCAGAGATGAGCGAGGTCGCCGCGGTGCAAGCCCTGGCCGACCAGGCACTGGCGCAGTGGCAGCGGCTGGACCTGCTGCTCAACAATGCCTCCAGCTTTTACCCCACCCCCATCGGCGGCGCCACCGAGGCGGACTGGGAGGCGCTGCTGGGCAGTAATCTCAAGGGCCCGTTTTTTCTCAGCCAGGCGCTGGCACCGGCGCTGGCCGAGCGCGGCGGCTGTATCATCAATATGGTGGACATCTACGCACAGCGACCGCTGCGCGAGCACACGGTGTACTGCGCGGCCAAGGCCGGGCTGGCCATGCTCACCCAGTCGCTGGCACGGGAACTGGCCCCGGCGCTGCGGGTCAATGGCATCGCCCCGGGCGCGATTTTGTGGCCGGAGCAGGAAGGGGATTTCAGTGCGCAAGAGCGCGACAATATTCTCGAGCGCGTGCCATTGCAGCGCACCGGCGAGCCCGAGGATATTGCGCGCACGGTGCTGTTTTTGGCGGATTCGCCCTATATCACCGGGCAGATTATTGCAGTGGATGGCGGGCGCTCGTTGAGCATCTAAGCTAGACGCAAGACGCTAGAATTGTAGGTGCGAATTTATTCGCACACTTTCTACAGGAAGTAGTATTTGTGCGGATAAATCCGCACCTACAGGGACAGCCTATAAACTCCGGAACGCTAATCGCCGGCGATGGAAATCTCCCGCCCACGCCAACGAAAAGTCACCGGTGCCAATCGCTGACTGGCCTGGTCGTAGGCCGCCCAGTGCTCTGCGTAGCTGACACCGGTCTGCGGATGGCGGCGCTCGCCAGCCAGATCCGCCAGCGGCCGCAGCACAAAGGCGTTGTGCAGGATCTCGTCCCGCGGCAGGGTGACACCATCAATCTCACCGACAGCATCGCCGTAGGTAAGGATGTCCAGGTCCAGGGTACGGGCGGCAAAACGCGGGCCGCCGCGTACGCGGCCGTTGGCGCTCTCGATGGCGCGCAGCCGGGCCGACAGCTCGCTCAGACGGCAGTCGACATTAAAGCCCACCACCAGGTTGAGAAAGTCGTCGCCGTCAAAGCCCACCGCCGCGCTCTGGTACACCGGCGAGATGCTCAGCGGACCAAAAGCAGCATCCAGCGCCTCCAGTGCGGCGCTGACATGCCGG
>JBFHRT010000731.1:0-1506 GCA_041591575.1 Spongiibacteraceae bacterium | reverse complement strand
CGACGAGCACCGTCAGCGCGCCCTGCGCCTGCGGGCCATGGCAGCCAAGCATGGGCGCAGCGTGGCGCTGCTGGGTGACCTGCAGGGTCCCAAGATCCGTCTGCGCCAGATTCCCGGTGACAGTATCGCGCTTAAAAAAGGCAGCCGCCTGATTCTCGACGCCGGCCTGGGCGACGGTGAAGGCAGTGCCGGACATATCGGTGTGGATTATGCACCGCTGGCAAGCTCGGTGGCGGCCGGCGACACGCTGCTGCTGGACGACGGCCGCTACCGGCTCAGCGTCGAGCAGGTCGGCGATGATGGTCGCGTGCATTGTCGTTCCGAGAGCAGCGGCGAGCTGCGCTCGCGCAAGGGTATCAACCGCCTGGGCGGTGGTCTGTCGGCGCCGGCGCTGACCGACAAGGATCTGGAAGACATCAAGCTGGCCGCGGAACTGGCGCTGGACTATATCGCCGTGTCTTTCCCCAGTAGCGCTGCCGATATCGATGTCGCCCGCGGCCACTTGCAGCGGGCCGGCAGCCGCGCCGGCGTTATCGGCAAGATCGAGCGTGCCGAGGCGGTGGCCGATGAAGTCACGCTGGATGCGCTGATTGCCGCCTGCGACGGCGTTATGGTGGCGCGCGGCGACCTCGGCGTGGAGATCGGCGATGCCAACCTGATTGGCTACCAGAAGCGCATCATCAAGCGTGCGCGGCAGCTGAACCGGGTGGTGATCACCGCTACCCAGATGATGGAATCGATGATCGCCAGCCCGGTGCCAACCCGGGCGGAAGTGTTTGACGTGGCCAATGCGGTGCTGGACGGCACTGATGCGGTGATGCTGTCGGCGGAGACCGCCGCCGGCCAGTACCCGGTGGAGACAGTGGAGGCGATGGCGGGTGCCTGTCTCGGCGCCGAGCGCTCTCCGGCCATTCAGCGTTCCGGCCACCGCATGGACCGCATGTTCGACAATGTCGAAGAGGCCATCGCCATGGGCGCGATGTACACCGCCAACCACCTGGAGGGCGTGGCTGCCATCGTCAGTCTTACCGAGTCCGGGCGCACGCCGCTACTGATGTCGCGCATCAGCTCTGGCCTGCCGATCTACGCCATCAGCTGCCATGCCGCCACTTGCAACCGCGCGGCACTGTACCGCGGTGTGCTGCCGATCCAGCTGGAATTGCCGGACGGCGACGACGGTCAGGTGGGTGTCACTGCCTTGCGGCTGCTGCGCGAGCGCGGTTTGCTGGAAGTGGGGGATCGCGTGCTATTTACCCGCGGTGAGCACCTGGGCGTGGGTGGCAGCACCAATACCTTGAAGATATTGACGGTGTGAGGGAGGGAGACGCCGGACGGGAGACGGAAGACGCAAAAACGCTGAGCTTTGTAGGGTGCGCTGCAATGCCATTAACTTAAGGCGATTCCTGCAATTTTCAGGTTCTCGCTTGCGGCTCCGATCCCGATAGTAGGCCGGAATAAGCGCTTTTTAGCGTTTCCGGCGAACGTCCGCAACGCAAGCTTATGCGG
>JBFHRT010000730.1:0-1509 GCA_041591575.1 Spongiibacteraceae bacterium | reverse complement strand
TCGGGCAACGACTTACAGATATCGACCAGCTTGCGCGCGGGCACGGTGATCTCACCCACCGCATCCGGCGGCGTTGCCAGGCCCACCCGGCCAATCAGCTCCACCTCGAGATCGGTGCCGGTGAGCGACAGTTCCTGCCCTTCCACCACCAGCTGCACATTGGCCAGAATCGGCAGTGTCTGCCGACGCTCCACCACACCGGCGACCAGGTTCAGGGGTTTGAGCAATGCCTCGCGGGAAATCACAAATTTCATGGTTTAGTCGCGTCCTGTTGTCGTTATGTCGCACACCCCGTCCATCATAAGCCAGGGTGGCAAAAACTCCTATGCCGCGCGCTACTTAGGTCACCCCTCAGGTGGTCAGCGAGCGCAGCAGGTTCTGGTAGTCCTCGCGGATATCGGCGTCAGTTTCCCGCAGCTCCTTGATCTTGCGGCAGGCGTGCAGCACCGTGGTGTGGTCGCGGCCACCAAAGCCGTCGCCAATCTCCGGCAGGCTGTGGTTGGTCAGCTCCTTGGCCAGCGCCATCGCCACCTGCCGCGGTCGCGCCACCGAGCGGCTGCGACGCTTGGAGGTGAGGTCGGCCACCTTGATCTTGTAGTACTCGGCCACGGTGCGCTGGATATTGTCCACACTGACCTGCTTGTCCTGCAGCGCCAGCAGATCCTTGAGTGAATCCTTGATCAGCGGGATATCGATGGAGCGCGCCATGAAGCGAGCACTCGCTATCACCCGCTTCAGCGCGCCCTCAAGCTCGCGTACATTGGAGCGGATACGCTGGGCGATAAAGAAGGCGGCATCCGGCGGCAGCTCCACCTGCTCCTGCTCCGCCTTCTTCATTAATATGGCCACCCGCGTTTCCAGCTCCGGCGGCTCCACCGCCACCGTCAGCCCCCAGCCGAAGCGCGACTTGAGGCGCTCCTCCAGGCCGTTGATCTCCTTGGGGTAACGGTCGCAGGTGAGGATCATCTGCTGACCGCCCTCGAGCAGGGCGTTGAAGGTGTGGAAGAACTCCTCCTGGGAGCGCTCCTTGCCGGCAAAGAACTGGATGTCATCGATCAGCAGCGCATCCACCGAGCGGTAGTAGCGCTTGAATTCATTGATGGCGTTGAGCTGCAGCGCCTTGACCATGTCCGCCACGAAACGCTCGGAGTGCAGGTACACCACTTTGGCATTGGGGTTCTGCTGCATCAGCGAGTTACCCACCGCGTGCATCAGGTGGGTCTTACCGAGGCCGACGCCGCCATATAAAAAGAGGGGGTTGTAGGCCTTGCCGGCGTTATCGGCCACCTGCGAGGCGGCGGCCCGCGCCAGCTGGTTGGACTTACCCTCAACAAAGGTATCGAAGGTGTAGCTCTCGATCAGCGAACTCTGGTGGCGAATGCCGCCCTCCACGTTCACCGAACGCTGGGGAGCGGGGGCAGGGGCGGGCACCGACTCCTGGCGACCGGCGAGCTCGGCGCCAACGGCCGCGGCGGCACCACCGGTCACCGGCCGCGCGCCCAGTGCCGG
>JBFHRT010000729.1:0-1511 GCA_041591575.1 Spongiibacteraceae bacterium | reverse complement strand
TGCTTTGGCGGCGCAATGCGCCGCCGCATCAGACGTCTGACTTCCGACGTCCGACCGTTTTTCTTACCCCCGCTGCGACGAGCAGCTGATAATCTCGCCGGTCAGGTAGGAGC
This sequence comes from Spongiibacteraceae bacterium, assembly GCA_041591575.1. Classification (GTDB taxonomy): domain Bacteria; phylum Pseudomonadota; class Gammaproteobacteria; order Pseudomonadales; family Spongiibacteraceae; genus JBFHRT01. Next base: position 1,398 of record JBFHRT010000729.1, on the reverse strand, counting down.
TGTAGTCCGAGGCCAGGAACATCATCACATTGGCTACTTCCCATACCTCGGCGCCACGACCGTAGGCCTCGCGACCCTCCAGCTCGGCCAGCAGTTCTTCCGGTGCGGATTTTTTCAGCATCGGGTGTACCGCCAGTGACGGCGCCACCGCATTGATGCGCACGCCGAAGTCGGCCGCTTCCACCGCCGCACAGCGGGTCAGCGCCATTACCCCGGCCTTGGCCGCGGCGTAGTGGGCCTGCTCTTTCTGCGCGCGCCAGCCCAGTACCGAGGCGTTGTTGACGATCACGCCGGTGCCGCGGGCCTTCATCACCTGCATCATATAGCGGGTCATGCGCATGGTGCCATTAAGGGTGACGTCGATGACCTTGTTCCACTCGTCATCTTCCATCTCGATCAGCAGCTTGCTGGTACCGAGGCCGGCGTTGTTGATCAGCACGTCGACGCCGCCCAGCTTGTCTTCGGCGAAATCCACCAGCGCGCGCACGTCGTCTTCAACGGCAACGTTGCAGGTCTTGCCCCACACGCTCTCAAGGCCGGTCTCTTCCTTCAGCTTCTCCACCGAGGCTTCCAGACGGCCCTCGTGAATGTCGCTGATAACAATGGCGCGACAGCCCTCTTCCACCGCCCGCTTGGCGGCGGCAAAACCGATGCCAGCACCAGCGGCGGCAGTGATCAGTACCGAGCGGCCCTCAAGCAGCTTGTGGCCGGGTACGTAGGTCGGATTCTTGATATCCATAGTGTCCTCTCAATACCGGGGCATGGTTAGCACGCCCCTCGCGTATCTCAAATTTTCGTCCGTCAACCTCTGTAGGAGAGGTTTGACTACGGTGCGCTGGCAAGGCGCAGGTTGTTTTTGGTGAAGGAGCTTACTGATAGTAAGTGACTGATCCAAAAACAGCCTGCAACGCCGCCAGCGTGCCGTAGGCGAAGCTCGTTGTTACCACTTCGGTTCTTTGGGCATACCTAATCCGCGTTCAGCAATAATGTTTCGCTGAATTTGGTTGGTACCGCCGTAAATGGTGTCAGAGCGCACAAACAGGTACATCGACTGCAGCCTTGTCAGCTCGTAGGGCGCTCCCTCGAGAATCTGGCTTTCGGCGCCGAGTACGTCCATGGCCAGCTCGCCCAGGTCGCGGTGCCAAGTGGCCCAGTACAGTTTGTAGATCAGCGCCTCTTTCTGCAGACTGCCGTCGTTGCTGCCCGACAGCATACGCATGCTGTTGAAGCGCATGATCTTGAGGCCGACGTGGGCGGCAGCGATGCGCTGGCGGATCACCGGGTCCTGGGCGGCACCGTTGGCCTTGGCCACGCGAACGATTTCGTCCAGTTCGTTCTGGAAGGCCATTTGCTGGCCCAGGGTAGACACGCCGCGCTCAAAGCCCAGCAGGCCCATGG
>JBFHRT010000728.1:0-1514 GCA_041591575.1 Spongiibacteraceae bacterium | reverse complement strand
GACATTGAGGTACTGGCCGCCGATCAGTTCGCCGGCGTCGTCGCTGGTTGCCAGCGTTTCGTAGTCGAAGCCGCGCACGCTGCGGTCGCCGCCGGTGAAAAAGCGTTTGGAGGCGGGAATGCGCGCGATGTCACCGCTGCTGATGGCGCCCAGCTCGACCCGGGCCAACAGCAGGTGGCTGCCACCGAGGCTGATCAGCCGCTGGTGGCCGGCAGTCAGCCGCAGAAAATCGCTGTCGGCACCTAGTGCCGGAGCCGAGCCCAGCAGTGCCAGCGTGGTCTTGTAGCCGCGCAGCGGGTCTGGCCCCGGTGCCAGCTCCAGCCGGCTGACGCTGACGCCCGGCACCGCGTACAGCACGTGTTGGCGTGGCTGGCTGCCCTGGCGATAGCCTTCAAATTCAATGGTGGTGCCGTAGTTGAGAGTCCAGTGCTGGCCGAGGCGGTCGCTGATGGTGGCGCCGAATCGGCCGAGGTCGCTGCTGGTGTCTTCCAGGTTTTTCTCGGTCCAGTCGGCACTGAAGTTGAGGCTCTGGTACAGCGGCTGGGCCAGTGGGATGCGGTAGACGCTGCCGAACTCGCGAATGGGCTGCGAGAGCTTGGCTTCCGAGCTCAGGCGGTGACCGCGGTCGCTGATGTGGGGCAGCTCCCAGCGCAGTCGCGTGCGCGGTCCGGTGTCGGTGCCATAGCCCAGGCCGACGCCAAACTGGTGGCTGGGGGCGTCATGCAGGGCGACCTGCAACTGGGCGTCGTCGGGTTCGCTGGTGAGGGTTTTCACCGTGACCTCGTCGAAGTAGAGGCTGTTTTGCAGATTGCGCTGGAAGGCGGTGACGGCGCTGCGCTGCAGGGTGTCGCCCGGCTGCAGCGGCGACAGCCGGCGCAGCAGCGACTCGCGCAAGGTGCTGCCGCTGAAGTGAATGGCGCTGAGCCGGTAGCGGGCGCCGGCCTGCAGTTGCAGCACGGCGGTGGCCCGCCGCTGATCCAGGTCGATGCGCAGGCGGCTGCTGAGATAGCGCGCATCGATAAAGCCGTGCTCGCGCAACAGCTCCAACAGCTGCTGCTTGTAGCTGTCGTAGAGCGGGTGGCGAATACGCTCACCGGCAATGAAGGGGTGATTGCTCAGCAGTTTGGCGATGGCGGGCACGGCGGTTGCCTCGGCGTCGACACTGATCTCTGGCTCCCCCCAGTACACGACATCGCCGGCGCTCACCTCCAGTTGCAGCCGGTCGCCGTTTAGCTGGTAGTGAAACTCGCTGCGGTAGTAACCCAGTGCCTGGCTGGCCTCGCTAACGGCCCGTTCCAGCCGTTGCTGCAACTGCCGAGGCCGGCTGCGCTCGCGCTCGCTGAGTTCGCCGATATGGTGGCGGATATTGGCAGACAATTCCTCGTCGACGCCGCGGACTTCAATGCGCAGCTCGGCGCTGGCACCGGTGGCCAGCAATAGCAGTGCGGCGCCGCGCAGCAAGCGCAGCAGTGGCGGGTGTTGGCGGAGGGCGCGGCACATAGCCAAAGTGTAGT
>JBFHRT010000727.1:0-1515 GCA_041591575.1 Spongiibacteraceae bacterium | reverse complement strand
GCAGATGCAGGAAAAACCCACCCGCGCCCCCATCGTCAACGAATCCAGCTTCGCCCTGCGCAATGAGCGCTGGACCGTGGCCATGGCCCGCACCAACGACCCCGACAGCGCCACCTCCCAGTTCTACATCAATGTAGGCATAAACCTCAGCCTGGACTACAAGCCGCGCAAGCCCGGCTATGCCGTGTTTGGCAAGGTGATTGAGGGCCAGAACGTGGTGGCGGATATCAGCAAGGTAAAGACCGCTGTTATCGCCGGCATGGCCGACGTGCCGGTGGAGCCGATCAAGGTGCTGTCGGTCAGCATCACGCCTGCCAGCGAGACCACACCGTGACCGCACTGAGCGTTAACCTCAACAAAATCGCACTGATCCGCAACTCTCGCGACACCGAGTACCCCAGCGTAGTCGAGCATGCGCGCATGTGTATGGCCGCCGGCGCCGATGGCATCACCGTGCACCCCCGTCCCGACCAGCGCCACATCCGCGCCAGTGACTGCTACCAGCTGGCTGATAACATTGACGCCGAGCTCAATATCGAGGGCAACCCCTTTGCCGGCCCGCTAGCCAGCGACCGCCGCGGCGTGAGCGACTATCCGGGCTTTATGGCGATTGTGCGCGATGTGCGCCCCGCCCAGTGCACCCTGGTTCCCGACAGCCAGCAGCAGCTGACCTCGGACCACGGCTTTGATCTCACCACCAGTGCCGACTCGCTGCTGCCTATTGTCGAAGAGCTCAAGGCGCTGGGCTGCCGGGTAAGCCTGTTTATGGACCCTATCCCCGAGCAGATCCGCCTGGCGCGCGAGCTGGGCGCCGATCGCATCGAGCTGTACACCGGCCCCTATGCCGAGGCTTTCGCCCGCGACGGTCGCGCCAGCGGCGTTCTGGAGCACTTTGTGCGCGCAGGCGAAGTCGCCGCAGAAATAGGCCTGGGCCTGAATGCCGGCCATGACCTCAACCTGGACAACCTGGAACTGTTCGCGCGTTCCGTGCCCCAACTGCTGGAAGTCTCCATCGGCCACGCCTTTACCGTGGACGCCATTCGCCTGGGCCTGGCGAACACGGTTGCCGCCTACCAGCGCTGCCTGGGTAAGGGCGCGGCCGGAAGTCAGAAGTCGGGCGCCTGACGCTCAAAAGCGCTACTTCGTAAGGTGCGCCGCGCGCACCGCAAACGCGCACCCCAAGCAAGACATTGCAAGCGGTGCGCGCGGCGCGCCCTCCCCCCCCTAATAACCCCGCCCCAAGAAATGTGTGGATAAACCGCGCCTACGCCTCGCGCTCGCTGCTGCCTCGCAACAACACTTCCACTGTAGATGCGGATTTATCCGCACAAGCGCTGCAGACAGATTGGGATGCAAGAATTTCGAGCAAAAAAAAGGTTCATCGCGCTTTCCCGGGGAAAGCGGCCTTGATCTTCAAGAAGAAGTAGTCGTTATCCCGGTAGCCATAGGCCATGCGCTTGATGACCTTGATCCGGTTGTTGACCCCTTCCAGCACGCTGGTGTGTAGCCGGAACT
>JBFHRT010000726.1:0-1517 GCA_041591575.1 Spongiibacteraceae bacterium | reverse complement strand
GCACGAAGTCGCCGCGGAACGGATCGCGGGGATCGATGGGGGCGGTGCGCAGGTACACCACCTCGCCGTAGGCGCGAATCCACTCACGCTTGCCCGCCATGACGGCCAGCACCGCCAGTTGCGCCAGTACCAGGGCCGCGACCAGGCCGCGGCGATTGAGCCAGCTAGCCATGGTGGGGGGCCTCCGCTTGCTGTGCTGTCTGTTGCTGCGTCGCCTGTTGTCGAGCTTTCTGGCGCGAGTAGTAGTGGCCGACCGCGAATAGCCCGGCGCCGGCCAGCACGAATACTGCCGCGCGCAGCAGCAGGCTGTCGAACAGATCGGTGAAGCGGGCGAAGATCTGCGCGCCCAGCATCAGGCAACCCAGCAGCACCAGCGGCCAGCGCAGCTCGCGGGTGCCGCGCTCGATATAGAGCAGGGCGTGGGCGGCAAACAGCAGGTTGAAGGCGACCCAGATGACGGCGCCCAGGTCCCGAGCGCTGAGCATGCCGAAGCCGACGGTGGCCAGCGCCAGCACTATCAGCAGCGGCTCCCAGCGGCCACCGGCACTGGCAGCCGGTGGCGGTCGCCAGCGCAGCTGCGCCAGCCAGGTGGCGGCCGCGGCTGCTAGTGGCAGCAGCCAGTACAGCCAGCCCAGCGCGGTCTGCGGGTAGTCGTGCTCGAATACCTCGCCGATATCGGCAAAGGTGCACAGAAACAGCATGAACAGGTAGGTGGCGCCGCCCACCAGGGTCAGCGGCGCGGCGCTCTCGGCGTAGTGCCAATGCGGCGCCAGCCGCGCCAGCCCCAGGTAGCTGCCGGCGAGCAGGAACAGGGCGGTGAACACCGCGTCGTCGTTCACGCGGCCGAGGCTGAAGGCGAACAGCAGCAGAAAGCCGATCAGGCCGGCGGCCAGCAGTGCGGTGGCGCGGCGCTGCCAGGCCAGCGGCAGCACTCCCAGCGCCACCAGCCAGGGGCCGAGGTGGGCGCCCTGCTGAAAATCGAATACCTCGGCCCAGGCCCAGATCAGTACCAGCGCCAGTGCCAGCGCGCCCTGGGCGGTGGAGGGAATGGCCCAGGCCAGCGCCAGCGCGCCCAGGCTCCACACCAGGAAGGCGTTGGGGTAGTGCTCGTCGATATGGTAGATCTGCGCCACCAGCCAGATGCCGGCGCCGAACAAGAGGCTGCCCAGCAGGTGCAGGCTCTCACCCAGGCGTGGGTGGGCACCGCCGGGGCGCATCAGCCACCAGCCGGCGGCATGGGCGCCGAGCAGGCCGGCGCCGATGCTGGCCAGCTTGGCGAAGCGGTGCATGGCCTCCCAGTTGTAGGCGAACAGCAGGATGATGCCGAGGCCGAAGATCAGCGCGCCCAGTGCCGAGAAGATCACCCGCCCCCAGCCGTCGCGACTGGCGGGCACCGGGTAGCGCGCCAGCAGCAGCCCCGCCTGGCGGTCGTCAATCAGGCCCTCCTGTTGCCACTGCTCGATCTCGCTGCGCAGCCAGCGGCTGTTGGCGCTCATGGGTTCGTCCTTGTGCCAATG
>JBFHRT010000725.1:0-1517 GCA_041591575.1 Spongiibacteraceae bacterium | reverse complement strand
GTCTAGGCCGTACAGCACTTTCTCGATCTCGGCGGGATACACGTTTTCGCCGTTCATGATGTACATGTCTTTGAGGCGATCGGTAATGCGCAGATAGCCGCGCTCGTCCATCACGCCGATATCGCCGGTGCGCAACCAGCCGTCTTCGGTGATGGTCTCGGCGGTGGCCTCGGGCATGTCGAAGTAGCCCAGCATCACGTTGTAGCCGCGCACCCAGATCTCGCCCTCGCTGCCGCGCGGCACTTCCGCGCCGCTCTGGGGGTCGGCGCAGATCACCTCGACACCGTCGATGGCGCGACCGGAGGTGGTGGCGATGGTCTCGGCGTCGTCCTCGGGGCGGCAGATGCTGACCACGCCGGTGGATTCGGTAAGGCCGTAGGCGGTGACCACGGTTTCAAAGCCCAGCACCTCGCGCATGTCGCGCACCAGCTGCACCGGCACCGCGGCGGCGCCGGTAACGCCCAGGCGCAGGCTGGACAGGTCGTAGCGGTCGCGGGCGGGGTCGGCGAGGATCATCTCGTACAGCGACGGCGCCCCGGGCAGCATGGTGACCTGGTCGCGCTCGATCTGAGCCATGGCCGCTTCCTTGTCGAAAGCCATCACCGGCAGAATGGTGCTGCCGAAAATGATGGCCGCCAGCCAGCCCGCCTTGTAGCCAAAGGTATGGAAGAAGGGGTTGATGATCAGGTAATTGTCGTCGGCGCGCAGGCCCACGGTGTCACCCCAGGTCTTGAACACGCGAATGTTCTGCTGGTGACTGCAGAGCACGCCCTTGGGCTTGCCGGTGGTGCCGGAGGTGAACAGCATATCGGCGACATCAGCGGGTTCGACGCTGCTCTCGCGCTCGTTCAGCAGCGCCTCGTCGACCGCATCGCCGGCGGCGAGAAAGCCCTGCCAGCTGTCGGCGCGCTCATCCTCGCCGCGCAGCAGCACGCGCTTGCCCAGCACCGGCAGCTCCGCCTCGGCCAGCATGTCCAGCGGCACGCCCTTCTCCAACTGGGTGTAGGTGAGCAGCAGCTTCGCGCCGCTGCGGGCCAGAATGTCGGCAGCCTCGCTGCCCTGCAGGCGGTTGTTGAGCGGCACCAGCACGGCACCGACCGACTGCAGGCCGATGGCGGCCTCGATCCACTCGGTCATGTTCGGCGCCCAGATGGCCACCACATCGCCCTTGGCAATGCCCGCCGCCAGGAAGGCCTTCGCCGACCGGCGCCGGCGCAGCTCCAGCTCGCGATAGCTGAGGCAGGTCTCGCCCTCCTTGATGGCGCTGCGTTCGCCGTACTCGGCGGCAGCCCAGGCTACCAGTTTCGGCAGAGTGAGGGGCGGGGTCTGATCAGACATCAATCGGGTGCTCCAGCGATCGGTTTAGGGGTGGAATCAGGACAAATCCGGGCCGTGGCCGGTGGCAAAGAGGCCCATAGTCTAGAAGCTGGGCGCCCATCAGGCAAGCAATATGCGTAGCAAAAGCGTTATTACGCTACGCATTAATACAACGACATGGAATATAAAGTGAGGATCGC
>JBFHRT010000724.1:0-1520 GCA_041591575.1 Spongiibacteraceae bacterium | reverse complement strand
GTCCAGATAGCTATGGCTGGGGCGGGCGAAGCAGTAAATGCAGCCCTGCTCGCAGCCTCGGTAGGGGTTGACCGACAGCGCGAAAGGCACGTCCGGCGACTGGTTGCGGGTGATCAGCGTCTTGGCCGTCTCCTCGCGCACAGTGGTCTGCGGGTGGCGCAGGGGTTCGTCGCTGTCGTCGAGCTCCACGGTGGCGATGGCGAAGCGGCCGGGCAGGGCGGAGGCCGTGCCGCGGCCTTTAATAACAGAGCGGCCTTTGAGTGTGTGGATGGGGCGGTGACGGTCCATGCTGGAAATGTAGTCTAATACTGTTTGCATGTACAGTATATTGGCGCAGGAACTAGCGACTAGCGGTGGCATCCAATCGATAGGCAGGGAGGGCAGTTTGTGAGCGCGCAATTAACACGAACCGTGATGGCGGCAGTGCTTTATCTGCTGGCGGGCACTGCGCCGGCGGCACCAGCGACGGCAACCTTCGCCGGCGGCTGCTTCTGGTGCATGGAACCGCCCTTCGACAAGTTGAATGGCGTCACCGCGACGGTGTCGGGCTACGCCAACGGCCATGTTGCCAACCCCAGTTACAAGCAGGTGGTGGCCGGTGGCACCGGCCACTACGAGGCGGTGCAGGTCAGTTACGACGACAGCAAGGTGAGTTACCAGCAATTGCTGGAGATCTACTGGGCCAATATCGACCCGCTGGATGGCAGTGGCCAGTTCTGCGACCGCGGCGATAGCTACCGCGCCGCCATTTTCTATCACGATGCGCAGCAGCAACAGCTGGCGGAGCAGTCGCTAACAAGCGTGTTGCAACATTATCTGCCAGCCGCGAATCTCGTCACGCCGGTGGTTGCGCTGACCGCCTTCTATCCCGCCGAAGATTATCACCAGGATTTCTATATCAACAATCCCAAACGCTACAAAGTCTACCGCTGGGGCTGTGGCCGCGACCGGCGGCTGCAGGCACTGTGGGGTGAGCGCCAGCGGCTGGAGTTGTTTGCGCCGGACTCGCAACCCTAGTCACCGGAAGACCGAGTCATTGCGAGGAGCCGGAGGCGACGCGGCAATCTCGTCACGCGTGGCAGTGAGCTGAGGGAGATCGCCACGTCGCAAAATGCGCTCCTCGCGATGACGAGGGAGCTACCGTCGCCGCGCCAGCTACCGGCTCCGTCATTGCGAGGAGCCGCAGGCGACGCGGCAATCTCGTCCTGAATGGCTGAGGATTGAAGGTGGCCGCAACTTCAGGCGGCGCGGTTTTGGAGGCGCTTGTGCGGCTGAAGCCACACTTACACACTAATTGCGTCTTGCGTCTTGCGTCTTGCGTCTTGCGTCTTGCGTCTTGCGTTCAGCCAATCCACCCGCCCTGTGCTCGCAGCAGCTGCAGAAACTCGCGGCGGGTGCGCGGGCCGCGGGTGGCAAAGTGGGGATCGGGGTGTTCGCGGTAGGCCAGGCGCTGGCGGGCGATGGCGTCGCCGGCGGCGCGGCGCTGCACTTCCTCGGCGGTGATGCGGTAGGGGCGGGTG
>JBFHRT010000723.1:0-1521 GCA_041591575.1 Spongiibacteraceae bacterium | reverse complement strand
TGTCGTCGCGATGGAAGAAACGCTGAAATTCCTCGCGCACGCGCTCGTTAAACAGGATGCTCTTGGCCCAGCCCTCACCGGCGCCCAGTACGTCGCCGTAAGAGAAGCCGCCGCAGGCCGCCAGGCCCTTGAAGCCGTCGAGGCCGACGCGCCCACTGAGAATATCGCTCATGTGCACGTCGACGGCGGTGAAACCGGCGCGGTCAAAGGCCGCGGCCATTTCCATCTGGCCGTTAACGCCCTGCTCGCGCAGGATCGCCACCCGCGGGCGCTCGCCGCGATTGATATAGGGGGCACTGATGTCATCACCGGGGTCAAAGCTGAGCGCCACGCTGAGGCCGGGATCGTCGGCCAACAGTGCATCGAATTCCTGCTGCGCGCACTCCGGGTTGTCGCGCAAGGCCTGGATGCGGTAGCTGGTCTCGGCCCACAGCCGCTGGCAGTCGGCGCGATCGCGCTCGAACAGGGGTTGGCCGTCGCGCGCGATGCGGATGCGCTGTTCAGCCGTGGGTGCACCCAGCGCGACCACGCAGTCGCCCAGGCCGTGCTGCTCAAAGACCGCCTGCACCGCCGCGCGCTCGGCGCTGGCGATCTGCACCACCGCGCCCAGCTCCTCGGCAAACAGCGCCGCCAGGTCGTCGCCGGCCAGGCCGGCAATATCGACCGACAGGCCGCAGTGACCGGCAAAGGCCATTTCCGCCAGCGTGACAAACAGGCCGCCGTCGGAGCGGTCGTGGTAGGCCAGCAGCTTGCCCTGCTCCAGCAGCTGCTGTACGGCGTCGAAAAAGCCTTTCAGGCGGGCGGGATCATCGACGTCGGGCACTTCATTGCCGATCTGGTTGTAGACCTGCGCCAGACAGGAGGCACCGAGACGGTTTTGGCCGGCACCCAGATCGATCAACAATAATTCTGTGTCGCCCGCGTCAGTGCGCAGCTGCGGTGTCAGCGTGCGGCGCACATCCACTACCGGTGCGAAGGCCGACACAATCAGCGACAGCGGCGCGGTCACCGACTTGTCAGTGTCGCCATCGCTCCAAGCCGTGCGCATGGACATGGAGTCCTTGCCCACCGGAATGGTGATGCCCAGCGCCGGGCACAGCTCCATGCCCACTGCCTTGACGGTGTCGTAGAGTTTTTCGTCTTCACCGGGGTGGCCGGCAGCGCACATCCAGTTGGCCGACAGTTTGACGTCCGACAGCTTGGCAATACGCGTCGCCGCGATATTGGTCAGCGCCTCGCCGATGGCCATGCGGCCCGAGGCCGGGGCGTTCAGCAGCGCCAATGGCGTGCGCTCGCCCATGGCCATGGCCTCGCCGGCGCAGCTGTCGTAGGACACGGTGGTTACCGCACAGTCCGCCACCGGCACCTGCCAGGGGCCGACCATCTGGTCGCGGTGCACCTGGCCGGTCACCGAGCGATCACCAATAGTGATCAGGAACTGCTTGCTGGCCACCGCCGGCAGTTGCAGCACACGCTCCACCGCCTCATCCACGGTCACGCCGGCCAGGTCCAGCGCCGCGT
>JBFHRT010000722.1:0-1525 GCA_041591575.1 Spongiibacteraceae bacterium | reverse complement strand
TCAGATTGGCGTTGACGTTGTTTAACTTCGACCGGAGCTGCGGCGCTAGCGTTTTTTGTTGGCACAGAGAAAGGTCGCCGAACAGGCCAGCTGGTCGCCGACGTAGGCGGAGCCTTCAAATTTCCAGATGTCGCGCCGGTCCGAAACGTAGTTGACCTTAAGCTGCAGCTGATCACCCGGGACTACCTGGCGCTTGAAACGAGCGCTGTCGATGCCGGCAAACATATAGAGCTGGCCGTCATCGAGGGTAACGCCCTGGGTCTTGAAACCCAGAATACCGGCGGCCTGAGCCATCGCCTCGACAATCAGCACGCCGGGCATGATCGGCAAGCCGGGAAAGTGGCCTTCAAAAAAGGGCTCATTGGCGGTGACGTTTTTGAGGGCAACAATCGACTCACCCGGCGTCAGCTCTACCACCCGGTCTACCAGCAAAAACGGGTAGCGGTGCGGCAGGTAATTCTGAATTTCAGTGACATCCATCAACATGCGCTTATTCTTTCTCCCCGTCGCGCGCCTGAGAGCGCGCGGATTCCAGCTCTTTTTCCAGTACCTGCACGCGCTTGAACAGCGCGTCCAGCTGCGAAAACCTGACGGCATTGCGGCGCCACTTGCCGGTTTCCATCACCCCGGTGCCCGAGGAATAGGAGCCGGGCTCGGTGATGGAATTGGTGACCAGCGCGCGGGCCGTGATCTGAACCTTGTCGGCAATGCGGATATGACCGACCACACCGGCGTCGCCGGCCAGAATGCACTGCTTGCCGACCACCGCACTACCGGCCATGGCGGCGCGTCCCGCCATCGCCGTGCCCTCACCCACCACGCAGTTGTGGGCGATCATCACCTGATCATCAATGATGACACCGTCGCCGATGACCGTGTCACCCAGCGCACCGCGATCAATAGTGGTGCCGGCGCCAATCTCCACCCGGTTGCCGATGCGCACCGAGCCCAGCTGGTGAATCTTGACCCAGCCCTCAGCGCTGGGAGCAAAGCCAAAGCCGTCAGCGCCGATGACACAGGCCGAGTGCACCGTAACCTCCTCGCCCAACTGCACACCGTAGTACAGGGTGACGTTGGCGTGCAGGTTACAGTTGCTGCCGATGACCGCGTCGTCGCCCACCACTGTGCCTGCACCGATTACAGTGCCGGCGCCGATGCGTACGCGCTCGCCGATCACCGCATTGGCGCCCACCGAGACATCGGCAGCCAGCTCGGCGCTGTCGGCTACTACCGCCGACGGATGCACGGCGTTCGTCGGCGCCGGTGCCCGCGTGAACAGGGCGGTGACGCGGGCGAAGCTGAGGTAGGGGTCGGGCGACAGCAGGCAGGCGGTCGGGCAGTCCTCGGCCATAGCCGGTTTGAGAATCACCGCGCTGGCGCCAGTGGTGGCCAGCTGTGCCCGGTATTTGGGGTTGGCCAGAAAGCTGAGCTGGCCCGCCGCCGCCGACTCCAGCGGCGCCAGCGAGCTGATACGCGTGGCGCCGTCACCGCGGTAATCCAGCTCCAGCTGAGCGGCGAGCTCGGC
>JBFHRT010000721.1:0-1525 GCA_041591575.1 Spongiibacteraceae bacterium | reverse complement strand
CACTTCCGCCGTCCCTGGCGGTCGTCGCGATGACGGATTATATTGTCACCTTCATTCACCGCTCCTCCGCCGGCACCACCCGCTTGCTCACCAGCAACGCCCAGATCAGTACCAAAAACGCGATGATCCCATAGCAGACAAAGGGCCCTGACTCGCGCCAGTTGTCATACAGATAGCCGCCCAGCTTGGCCGCCACCAGAATACCCACGGCGCCGCAAAGATTGAAAAAGCCCATCACCGCACCGCGCACGGCCACCGGTGACTGCTGCGCAATCAGCACGCCACTGGTGATGATGCAGCCCACTTCGCCCAGCCCGATCAGTACCGCGCAGAAAATCATACCGCCGCTGAGCGGGTCCTCGACGAAGTAGGTGCCGCCATAGCCCAAGGCCGAGATGGCAAGGGTCACCGCCAGCGCGTCGACGCGGTTAATGCGGTCTGACATCAGGCCAAATAGCGGCGCGCCCACCAGGGTGCAACTCTGAGCGATGCCGACGATGATACCGGCCTTGGCCAGGGCGTCGGCGCGGCTCAGGCCCAGTTCGGTGGTGCCGTAGTTGGCGATCCACAGCGTGAAAAAGGTGCCGACAATGGCCAGGTTGCCGCGGGATACAAACGCAGCGCCGTAGGACAGGGCCACGCCGGGATCTCTGGCAGCCACCAGCCCTTTGCGGGCGATATGCAGCAAACTGCCATCGCTGCTGGACAGTGCGCTGCGCCCGGGCTTCAGCCCGATCCATAACAGCACTGCACTGGCCAGCCCCAGCGCCGCGACAATGCCGTAAGTCAGCAGGCCGGCCTGTTGTGAATCCATACCCTGGTTCTGAAATATCGCCGGCAGGCGCAGTAGTACAAATACGGTGAGCAGGGCGCCAAAGGCATTGGCCATGCCCAGGTAGCCGGTGGCCTTGCCGCGACTGTCGTCGTGGGCGTAGTCGGCCATGATGGCGAAGGTCATGCAGCTGAAGGCGGCGACGCCGATTCCAAACAGCACCCGCACCCAAAGCAGCGCGTGATAACTGCCGGCCATGGGGTACAGGATGATGGCCGCGGCCATGATCAGGAAGCTCGCCGCCATTACCGGGCGCCGGCCGATCTTGTCCGACAGCGAGCCCCAAAATCCTACCGCGACAATAATGGCCAGCTCCCCCCAGAAGGCGATGCTGCCGCTGACCTGACCCTGCTCGCTCTGGGGGATGTGCAGAAATTCGCTGAGCAGGAAGGGCTGCAGCTGCGGCACGAAAGTGGCGAGCATGATGCCGGCGAGGCAGGCAAGGTAAAAGGCGCTCATATGCACGCCGCGTACATCGGGCAGCAGATTGACGCCCCAATAGCGTCGGCTGGGGCTGGCCAGGGTGTTTTCAGTCATTGCGGATCTCCCGATGCGATAGTGGAGTGAGGCGTTTTTGCGAGCTGCAGCAGTTTCCAGGCCGCTGCAGCCAGCGCGAGCTGGGCCAGGCTATTGAGGCTCTGCTCCAGCCACTGAGAGGCGGCCGTGTGCTGGGGCAAGCGGCTCAGGCCGGCT
>JBFHRT010000720.1:0-1530 GCA_041591575.1 Spongiibacteraceae bacterium | reverse complement strand
GGTGCACAGTGCGTCGACATCGGCCTCGGTGAGGGGCTCTACTTCGCTGCCATCGGCGGCAATGCGACCGCCGGTTTCCAGGCACAGCTCTGCGGGCACCGGCACGGCGGGCAGCTCGGGTGTGAGTTGGTACAGCTCGGCGCGAGTCTGGCGGCCAATGCTGAGCAGGTCGGCAAAGCCGCGATTGCTGACAAACACCGTGCGCACACCCTTGCCCTCCAGCGCGGCGTTGGTGGCCACGGTGGAGCCGTGCACCACCACCAACTCGCCGCGCTGCGCCGCCGCCATCAGCCCCAGCTCCTCGATGCCGGCGAGAATCGCCCGCTCCGGCGCCGCGGGTGTGGACAGCAGCTTATGGATGCGGACCTCGCCATCGGCCAGCAGCACAAAATCGGTGAAGGTTCCGCCGGTATCGACCCCTAGCAGCATAATGAGCAAAATCCCTGTAGTGGCCAGCAGGGCAGGCCGTGTTACCAAAGCGCGAAATCATAGCATGAGCGCCCTCGAGCTACAGGCTGCTGGCCGGGCGGTACGGGGGTGTCTGTGGCAAAATGGTAACGTTGCCCCGCATTACCGGAGACTCAAATTGCCCGAACTGCCCGAAGTCGAAACCGTGCGCCGCGGCGTCGAGCCTCACCTGCTGGGCCGGCGCATTGAGCGTGTTGTCGTGCGTCAGCCGCAGTTGCGCTGGCCGGTGCCCGCGGAGCTGCCGTCGCTGCTGGCCGGGCAGCGGGTTCGGGGGGTGGCGCGCCGTGCCAAATACCTGCTGATTGGTCTGGACGGCGGCACGCTATTGGTTCACTTGGGCATGTCCGGCCGCCTGTTTTTGGCCGAGAACGGCGAGTCAGTGGCCAAGCACGACCATATCGACTGGCAGCTGGACAGCGGTATGACCCTGCGCTTCAATGACCCGCGGCGATTTGGCGCGGTGCTGTGGCAACCTCGGGAGGGGCCGGAACATCCGCTGCTCAGCGAGCTGGGTCCCGAGCCGTTGTCGGCCGAATTCGACGGCGATTACCTCTACGCGCGCTCCCGCGGGCGCAGCGCGGCGATCAAGAGTTTCCTGATGGACAACCGTATTGTAGTGGGGGTGGGCAATATCTACGCCAACGAAGCGCTGTTCGCCGCTGGCATTCGGCCCACCGCCGCTGCCGGCAAGGTTTCGAGGCCGCGCTACCGGCTCCTGGCGGAGGCTGTGCGGCAGGTGCTGGAGGCGGCCATCGCCCAAGGTGGCACTACGCTGAAAGACTTCGTCGGCGGTGATGGCAAACCTGGCTACTTCAAGCAGGAGCTGCAGGTTTATGGCCGCGCTGGCCTGCCCTGCACGAGTTGCGGCGCTGCGCTGCGCGAGATACGCCTGGCCCAGCGCAGCACCGTCTACTGTACCCGGTGTCAGCGCTAGTGAGGCCTGGCTTTCAGAAGTTGAGCTAAGGCCGCAAAATTACACGGCTTTTGTGATATACCGCAGGACGACTGCAGAGATTCGCGCTATTATCTCGATAGTGCTATAAGGATGCAGAGGTTGTCGGG
>JBFHRT010000719.1:0-1539 GCA_041591575.1 Spongiibacteraceae bacterium | reverse complement strand
TCGGCGGCGGCGCTCAGACTGAACAGGGCGGCAGCCGCTGCAATGGCCAACTGTTTCATGCTCTACCTCGCTCCTTGACGGACTTCTACAGGCTATCTC
Organism: Spongiibacteraceae bacterium; assembly: GCA_041591575.1. Taxonomy (GTDB): domain Bacteria; phylum Pseudomonadota; class Gammaproteobacteria; order Pseudomonadales; family Spongiibacteraceae; genus JBFHRT01. The sequence continues at coordinate 1,440 of JBFHRT010000719.1, read as the reverse complement.
GACCGGCGACTAACGACGCGCAAACTGCCCGCGCAGGGTGACCGCCCGCAAAAACTGCGGCATTATACACAACTCCGCCGACCTGCGGCCATCCCCGCGGGCAGTGCCGCTAGCCGCCATCAGCAATCAGGATTCCCATTTTGTCGGATATTCCCGCCATCAATTACCAGCGCGCGCAGTTTCTCAAGAGCGCGCCGACCCTGGCCGACTGTCCGCCCGACAGCGGCTGCGAAGTGGCCTTTGCCGGCCGCTCCAATGCAGGCAAGTCCAGCGCCATCAACCGGCTCACCGGCAGCCGCAAGCTGGCGCGCACCAGTAAAACCCCGGGGCGCACCCAGCTGATCAACTTCTTCAGCATCACCGAGCAGCAGCGGCTGGTGGACCTGCCCGGCTACGGCTTCGCCAAGGTGCCGCCGGAAGTGAAGCGAGAGTGGGAGCGCCACCTGGAACACTACCTCAGCGAGCGCCGCGCGCTGCGCGGGCTGGTGCTGCTGATGGACGTGCGCCACCCGCTGCAGACCTTCGACCTCACCATGATCGATTGGGCGGTGCGCAGCGAGATGCCGGTGCGGGTGCTGCTGACCAAGGCCGACAAGCTCAAGCGCGGCGCCGCCAAGAACAGCCTGCTGGCGGTGCGCAAGGCACTGCGGGACTACGGCGAGCTGGTGCAGGCACAGCTGTTTTCCGCCCTCAAGGGCGACGGCCTGCCCGAGCTCAGGGAACAGCTGGATGTGTGGCTGGCGGTCACCGACGAGGATGCGGCCACCCCCGAAGAAGCTGGCGACGACGATCAGACTGCGGCGCCGCCGGCCTGATCGCGGCGCCGCGGCCTTTTTCAAAAGTGACACTTGCTCATATAATGATGACATAGCCAACCACCGGAACCCTCCATGCCCCACAGCCCCGCCGTTCGCCGAGTGCCCCGCCAGGCGCGCAGCCGCGCCCGCCTGGAGGCCATCCTGCGGGCCGCTACCGAGCTGGTGGCCGAGGGCGGCGCCGAATCGCTGAAGATGAGCGAGGTGGCAGCCCGCGCCGAGATTTCCATCGGCTCGCTGTACCAGTATTTCCCCGACAAGACCGCACTGATCCACACCCTGGTGGAGCGCATGCTCACCGACGTGGGCGAGGGCGTGAAGCGGCTGTTTGCCGAGGTGAAATCGCTGGATGACCTCGATCAGGCCATCGAGCGCACGGTCGACGGCTTCTACCAGCGCTTTCTGTCGGAACCGGCGCTGCGCGACATCTGGTACGGAATGCTCGCCGACAAGGCGCTGCAGGGGCTGGACCTGGAGGACAGCCGGGTCAACGCCGAGATTGTGTTCGAGGCACTGAAGCCGCTGACTGACGAAGAGCTGTGGCCGCAGCTGCGCACCGCCTGCCTGCTGATCCTGCACCTGGCTGGCTCTGCGGTGCGTATGGCCATCGCGGTGCCACGGGCCG
>JBFHRT010000718.1:0-1543 GCA_041591575.1 Spongiibacteraceae bacterium | reverse complement strand
CCATGTACATGATGGCGCGCACCCTGCGCCTGGCCGACGGTCCCGACGCGGTGCACCGCCGCCAGGTGGCGCGGGCGGAACTGAAACGCTACCGGGAGGCCTAGCCATGAACGCCGCAGTCAGTACCGAGCAACTTAAAACGCTGGCCGGCAGCGAACTGGGCGCCGGCGACTGGTTTACCATCGACCAGTCCCGGGTCGACGCCTTCGCCGATATCACCCTGGACCACCAGTTTATCCACGTCGACCGCGAGCGCGCGGCACAGACACCCTTCGGCGGCACCATTGCCCACGGTTTTTTGACCCTGTCGCTGCTCACCCACTTGTGTGAAGGTGTGACGGTGATACCGGAAAATCTGGTGATGGGCATCAACTACGGCTTCGATAAAGTGCGCTTTCTGGCACCGGTGAGAGTCGGTCAGCAAGTGCGCGCCCGCGTCAGTGTGGTCGAGGTGAGTGACAAGGGCGGCGGCCAGCTGTTGCTGAAACAGCGGGTAACGGTTGAAATACAAGGCGAAGAAAAACCGGCGCTGCTGGCCGAGTGGCTGGCGCTGTATCTGTGTGGATAATGGCTAGACGCAAAATCAAACGTAGGGTGCGCCGTGCGCACCGAAAAAAAACGGGAGAGCGCATGAGAGCAGTAGTCTGTGAACAACTGGGAAATCCCGAGCAGCTGGTGTTGCGCGAGGACTGGCCGCCGGCGGCATTGGGCGACAACGATGTGCGCATCGACGTGCACGCCGCGGGCCTGAATTTTCCCGATGTGCTGATGGTGCAGGGAAAGTACCAGTACCAGCCGCCGCTGCCCTTTGTACCCGGTGGCGAGGCGGCAGGCGTGATCGCCGAAGTGGGAGCCGCAGTCACGCAATTCAAGCCCGGCGACCGGGTGATCTCCATGGGCATGGCCGGCGCTTTCTGCGAGCAGATGGTGGTGCCTGCCGCCGGCCTGATGCCGGTACCGGATGGCCTGGACTTGGCAGAGGCCGCCGGCATCGGCATTACCTACTTCACCTCCTACTACGCGCTCAAGCAGCGCGCCCAGTTGCAGCCCGGCGAAACGCTGCTGGTGCTGGGCGCCGGTGGTGGTGTCGGCCTCACCGCGGTGGAAATCGGCAAGCTGATGGGCGCACGGGTGATTGCCTGTGCCAGCAGCGACGACAAACTGGCTGCGGCGGCGGCCAAGGGCGCCGACGAACTGATCAACTACAGCGACGGCGACCTCAAGGAAAAAATTCGCGCAGTGGCGGGCAAAGAAGGTGTCGATGTGGTCTACGATCCGGTCGGCGGCGACTTCAGCGAACCGGCGCTGCGCTGCACAGCCTGGAAGGGCCGCTACCTGGTGATCGGCTTTGCCGGCGGTTACATTCCCAAGATTCCGCTGAATCTGGCGCTGCTAAAGGGCTGTTCCATCGTCGGGGTATTCTGGGGCGCCTTCGCCGGCGCCGAGCCCGAGGTGCAGGAGCAGAACCGGCAGGAGTTGTGGCAGTATTTTGCCGAGGGCAAACTGAAGCCGGTGATTGGGGATGTGTTTGCGCTGGAGCGCT
>JBFHRT010000717.1:0-1546 GCA_041591575.1 Spongiibacteraceae bacterium | reverse complement strand
CAGCCCCTGCTATCGCTGCCTGTACGACGACGGCGGTGATGACGCCCAGCTCAGCTGCGCCGAGAGCGGCGTGCTGGCGCCCATCGTCGGCGTGATCGGCAGCCTGCAGGCGCTGGAGGTGATCAAGCTGCTCAGCGGTTATGGTGAGCCGCTGCGCGGGCGGCTGTTGGTCATCGATGGCCGCAGCCTGGAGTGTCGGACCCTCAAGCTGCCGCGCGACCCCGAATGCCCGGTGTGCGCCGGTTTGGGGTGACAATACGCAACTTTGCCACTAAGTTTCAGTCCCATTAATAACAACAACCGGAGACACGTCATGGCCCTGCTCGCCAAGATTTATTACGCCATACACGACGGCCTGTTCGGCCTGCTCAAATATCTGGACGGGCTGGCGCCACTGTTGCTGCGCTTGTACCTGGCGCCGATTCTGCTGGCCGCCGGCCTGCATAAGCTGCACAACTTCGATGACATCGTCAGCTGGTTCGGCAACAGCGACTGGGGGCTGGGGTTGCCGCATCCGGAGCTGATGGCGGCGCTGGCCACCGGCACCGAAATTGTCGGCGGCTTTCTGCTGCTGTTCGGCCTGGCGGTGCGCTGGGCGGCAATGCCGCTGATGGTCACCATGGTGGTGGCGGCGCTGACGGTGCACTGGCAGCACGGCTGGTTCGCCATTGCCCCCAGCGACCCCGCGACCAGTACTGCCAAGGTGCTGGCCGATGTGGGCATACCCGCCGCCCGCGACAGCCTGGAAAACAGCAGTGAGGTCGGTGTGCGGCTGGAGCGTGCCCGCGATATCCTGCGCGAGCACGGCAACTATGAATGGCTGAGCGAGAAGGGCAATTTCGTGGTGTTGAACAACGGCATCGAATTTGCCGCCACCTATTTCATTATGCTGCTGAGCCTGATGTTCACCGGCGGCGGGCGCTTCTTCAGTCTGGACTATTATCTCGACCGCCATTTCCGTCGTGTGGTACAGCCCCTGCCCAGGGAGATGACTATCGTTGAGCCCGTGCAGGAGCGAGGGGGCGAGGCCTGAGCCGCCGGCAGCCACGTCTGGCTAATCGATGATAGAATGCCGGCTTGAATTCAAAGGGTTGAGATGACACGTGCTAAGCAAATGGTTAGGTGGGCGCTCTGACGAGGGCGACGAGGTAACACAGGAAGCGACACAGGAAACGGCCACCGCAGTGGCCGACAGTGATGAGCGCGGCAGCGGTCGCGATCGCGGCGGCGACGCCGGCGCGGAATCCGCTGGCGGCAAGAAGCGCCGCTCCCGACGCGGCGGTCGCAAGAAATCCTCCGTGTGGTCGCTGGAGCAGTTTCCGGTCGAGCCGGAGGAGGGCAAGACCCGCTTCCACGACCTGAGCCTGGACCTGCGCCTGATGCGCGCCATCGCCGATCTCAACTTCAAGTACTGCTCGCCGATTCAGGCCACGGTGCTGCCGCACACCCTGCAGGGCCACGACGCCATCGGCAAGGCCCAGACCGGCACCGGCAAGACCGCGGCGTTCCTGATCACCATCATCAACGACCTGCTCAACAACCCGGT
>JBFHRT010000716.1:0-1547 GCA_041591575.1 Spongiibacteraceae bacterium | reverse complement strand
GCAAAATCGCAGGGTTGTCAATATGTTGACGGTGAGTATATCAGGCTGGGGTAGGCTTGTCGCCCTGAGGCAATAGGCCTCGGGTAGCAGGTGGCGAGGACGGTATTTTGCTGTCGGCGCGAAACAAAATCAAGCCGCAGTGCTGATGCAAGCGGCGCGGCAATGCGGCGGAACGCGGCATTCGATCATGGCAAACAACCATCACGACTAAAAGAAACAAGGAGTACAGGGCATTGGATCTGCAGGTAAACGACAAGGTATTTCTGGTCGCCGGCGCCAGCCGCGGCCTGGGTTATTCCATCGCACAGGTACTGGCGCAGGAGGGCGCAAAGCTGTCGATTGCCAGTAGCGACGCCGATGCGATTGCGGGTGCGGCGCGTGAGCTGCAGGCGGAGTCGCCGGCTGCCCAGGTGCAGGCCATGGCCTGCGACGTGCGCGAGGGCGCGAGTATCACCGCCTGGGTTGAGGCTGCGCTGCGTCAATTCGGTCGCATCGACGGTCTGGTGGTCAACGCCGGCGGGCCGCCGCCGGGCAATTTCGACGACTTTGACGACGCGGCCTGGCAGGCCGCGTTTGAATTGACCCTGCTCAGCGCCGTGCGCCTGGTACGGGCGGCACTGCCGGCGTTGCGCGACAGTCGCGGTGCGGTGCTGATGATGACCTCATCCTCGGTCAAGGAGCCCATCGACTACCTGCTGCTGTCCAATGTCATGCGCTCCGGCGTCAGCAGCCTGGCCAAGAGCCTGTCGCGCTCGCTGGCTGGCGACGGCATTCGCGTCAACAACCTGGTGCCCGGCATTATTGAAACCGATCGAATCAAGGCGCTGGCCCAGGCCCAGGCGACAGCCAGCAACATTGAAGTCGACGAGCAGCGCGCGTTGATGCAGGGGCAGATTCCCATGGGGCGTTTTGGCGAGCCGCTGGAATTCGGTCGCGCCGGTGCCTTTTTGCTGTCGCCGGCGGCCAGCTATATCACCGGCGCCACCCTGGTGGTGGACGGTGGTACCATGAAAACCGTGTTTTGACGAAAACGGTAACGAAGCGGGAGGCTATCGATGTCGCCCACGCTGACCCACATCGCCCTGCACGTGCGCGACCTGGAGGCTTCAAGGGCTTTCTATGAGCGCTTTTGCGGCCTGCACGTGAGCCGCGAGCGCCACGCCGGTCAGACCATCTACTGGCTGGCCGAGCCCGGTCGCGATCAGCAGTTCATTCTGGTGCTGATTCCGGGCGGCCCCGGCCGCGACCAGCCCGCCAACGACTACAGCCACATGGGTTACGCCCTGGACAGTCGCGAGGCGGTGGATGCCATCGCCGAGCGCGCCAGAGCTGCCGGCTGTTTGCTGTGGGAGCCGCGAGAGGAGCCTTATCCAGTGGGGTACTACTGCGGCTTGCGCGACCCCGATGGCAATGCGGTGGAATTCAGCTACGGTCAGCCGCTGGGGCCGGGAGCGGAGGAGTGGGGGGCGCCTGACGCTGGACGGGAGACGCCTAAAAGCGGTCGGACGTCGGACGTCTGACGCTAACGGCGAGACGCAAAATCGGTG
>JBFHRT010000715.1:0-1549 GCA_041591575.1 Spongiibacteraceae bacterium | reverse complement strand
GGGCGAGTTGTGCTTCGACATGTTCGGCCAGCAGCTCGCCGCCGCGGCGGCCGTCGAGTTCCTGCTCGTCAACGCTGTAGCGACAGGTTTCACAGACATACAGGGTGGTCATTGGGGGTTTCCTCCGCGGCGGTTAGTGCGCGTTCGCGCGGCTCGTGATACTGCCAGGGCAGCACGTAGCACTGTTCCTGATATTCACCCTGCATGGCGCTAACGCCGTACACGGTGCGTAGATTGTCGGGCGTCAATACCTCGCTGACGCTGCCGATGGCAATCAGTCGTCCGTGGTCCATCAGTGCCAGGCGGTCGCAGAAGCGGCTGGCCAGGGTGAGGTCGTGCAGCACGGCGATGGCGTTTTGTCCGTCGTTACAGTGCTGGCGCAATAGCTCCATGACGCGCAGCTGATGGTAGGGATCCAGCGCGGCGACAGGCTCGTCGGCCAGCAGTAGTGGCGCTTCCACCGCCAATGCTCGCGCCAGCAGCGCGCGTGCGCGTTCGCCGCCAGACAACTGGTTCAGTGGTCGCTCCGCCAGCCTCAGCAAATCCGTCTTTTCCAGCGCGCGCAGCACAGCGTCGTCGTCGCGACGTTTATCCTTTGCGCGCCAGGACCGCCAGCCCTGTTGGTAGGGATGGCGGCCGAGCGCCACCAGGTCGGCAACGCTGATTGGCCAGCAACACTCGTGGCCCTGACTGAGATAGGCGACCTGACGCGCGCGCTGTTGCAATGACAGCTGCTGCAGGTCCTGCCCGCCAAGTTGCACCTGGCCGCGGTAGGGCAGCAGCTGCGCGATGGCCTTGAGCAGGCTGGTTTTGCCGGCGCCGTTGGGGCCGATCAGTGCCAGCATTTCGCCGGGCTTGAGCTGTAGCGAAACCTCGGACACCACAGGCTTGTCGCCGAGCGTCAAACTTAGCTGCTGCACCCGCAGTTCGCTCGCTGCGCTCATGCCCACTGTCTCCGTGAGGTCACCACCAGCCACAGGAAAAATGGCGCGCCGATCAGTGCGGTAACCACTCCCAGCATCAGCTCCTGTTGGGTGCTGATCAGGCGCAGGGCGATATCGGCCAGCAACAGCAGCAGTGCGCCACCCAGGGCGCTGGGTAGCAGCAACTCACTGGGGCGGTAGCCGGTCAGTGGCCGCAGCATATGAGGCACCACCAGGCCGACGAAGCCGATGGCGCCGCTGACCGCAACGGCGGCGCCCACGCTGAGTGCGGTACCGGTGATGATCAACGCACGCAGCCGCGCAAGATCAACGCCCAGGCTGGAGGCGGAATCCTCGCCCAGGCTGAGGGTGTCCAGCGCACTGCCGCTGGCCAGCAGGCAGGCCCAGCCGCAGGCGACAAAGGGCAGGGCCAGTTGTAGGTCGGCGCTGCTGCGGTCTTTCACTGAGCCCAGCATCCACAGCACCATATCGTGCACATCATAGGGGTTGGGCGACAGATTCAAGGCCAGCGAGGTGCAGGCCGCGGCCAGCGATGACAGCGCCAGCCCCGCCAGAATCAGGGTGAGGGTGGTGGCATTGCGCCTTGCCAGCAGGTACAGCGCGGT
>JBFHRT010000714.1:0-1550 GCA_041591575.1 Spongiibacteraceae bacterium | reverse complement strand
GCCGCACCAGTACCTGTTGCAGATTCGGGTGGACAACGCCCGTGAACTGCTGCGCCACAGCAACCTGCCGGTGGAAGACATCGCCGCCCAGGTGGGCTACGGCGACACCAGCTACTTCTGCAAGCTGTTTCGCAAGCACAGCGGGCAAACGCCGGCGGAATACCGGCGCGCGGTGCGCGCCAAGTTGTTTGCGGTGAAGACTTAACTAGAAGGGTTAGGAAACGCAACGGTGCGCGCGGCGCACCCTACGGTCACGTTACTCCGTCATTGCGAGGAGCCGAAGGCGACGCGGCAATCTCAATGAGCAGCGTGCCACTCGCGCGAGATTGCCGCGTCGCCCCGGCGCTTGCGCCAGGACTCCTCGCAATGACGGCTATCGTAGGGTGCGCCATGCGCACCGCTTTTGCGTCTCCCGTCCCGCGTCTCCCGCTTACAGCAGAAAATCTTCCTGCGCCGGCGCCATCAGCGCTTCACTGCCACAGCGGATCTCGCGCTCGAAGGCCTCCACCTTTGGCAGCAGGTGACGCATAAAGAAGCGCGCGGTGTGCAGCTTGCGCTGGCAAAAACGATCGGATTCGTTAGCCAGCGCTGAACGCGCCATGCGCGCCCACAACCAGGCAAACAGGGTATAACCGCTCTGAGCAAGATAGGGAACCGCCACCGCACCGGGCAGCTGCGGGTCCTCCTCGCTGTGCTCAATAATCCAGTCAGTGCTAACCTGCAGTCGCTCAACCGCCGCCAGCAACGGCTCGCAGAATTCGGTCATGGCCGCCTGGCCGTCACAACTGGCGGCGAAGGCCCGCGCTTCGTCCAGCAGCTCGCGTAACACGGCGCCGCCGTCAGCCAGCACCTTGCGACCGACCAGGTCGATGGCCTGCACGCCGTTGGTGCCCTCGTAGATTTGGGTGATGCGCACATCGCGCACCAGCTGCTCCACCCCCCACTCGCGCACATAGCCGTGGCCGCCAAACACCTGCTGTGCCAGCACGCAGCAGTCCAGACCGTTGTCAGTGAGGAAGGCCTTGGCGATGGGGGTCAGCAGCGCGGCGCGCTTTTCGGCTTTAGCCGCCTCGGTGCCACTGCCAAACTTGGCGCGATCCAGCTGCTCGGCGGCAAATACCGCAAAGGCACGGCCACCCTCCACCAGCGCGCGCTGGGTCAGCAGCATGCGGCGCACATCCGGGTGTACCAGAATGCTTTCGGCCTGGCCGGCGGCAAGCGCACTACCGGCACCGCGGCCCTGCAGGCGTTCGGTGGCGTATTCGCTGGCAAACTGCAGCGCGGCGGCAGAAGCGCCCAGCCCCTGAATACCCACGGTGAGGCGCTCGTAGTTCATCATGGTAAACATGCAGTTGAGACCACGGTTGAGCTCGCCCACCAAATAGCCCTCGGCGCCGTCGAAGTTCATCACACAGGTAGAGGAGGCATTAATGCCCATCTTGTGTTCGATAGAACCACAGGTCACGGCGTTGCGCTCGCCCAGACTGCCGTCGGCATTGAGCTTGTACTTGGGCACCAGGAACAGCGAGATACCGCGCGGCCCGGCCGGG
>JBFHRT010000713.1:0-1554 GCA_041591575.1 Spongiibacteraceae bacterium | reverse complement strand
GCGCCTGCAGTCCGGTGATGCGGTATTCGTGCGCCCGGTGGGGCCGCGGGTGGCGGTGGAGGGGGCGGTGCTGCGTCCCGCCATTTATGAGGCCGCTGCTGCCACCACGCTGGGCGAGATCGTAGACGCCGCCGGCGGCGCCGGCGCTGAGGCCTACCTGGGCCAGGTGCGGGTGGAGCGCCGCGGCGACAGTGGCCGCGAAGTTTTCACCCGCGACCTGAGCAGCGAGCGCGGCCGCGCTTTCCGCCTGCGCGCCGGCGATCGCGTGCAGGTGCCCGAGCGCGCCCGGCGCTATGCCGCCGCGATCACTCTGTCTGGCGCCTTCCTCAGCCCAGGTCGCCATGAGTACGCGCCGGGCATGCGCGTAGCTGACCTGCTGGGCCGCGACGGTGCCGGCCTGCGCCACGACGCCGACACCGCCCAGGCACTGCTGGTGCGCGAAGGCGACGGTGGCCGGCTGACGGTGCGTTACCTGTCATTGGCGCAGCTGCTGGAGCATCCCGACGGTGATGCCAACCTGGCGCTACAGCCCCGCGATGAACTGATCGTGCTGCCCGGTACCGGTTTCGATCGCTGCTCGGCGGAGGACATGTTGCAGCAGCGCAAGGCTCAGCGTGCGCTTGACCGGCAGCGCTGGCAGGCCTTGCAGCGGGCTGTAAACTCAGCGGCCGCCGCTGAACCGGGTGAGGCGCGCGGTGTGACGGCGGGGGCGCGTCGAGATTCCTCCGCTGCGGATGCGCAAGCCTCCGAAACTGAGGGGGACCGTTTCCACTGCGGTCCGCTGGCCCGTTTCGCGGACGATGAGGAATTGCCGGGCGAGGGTAGGGCGGGGCGCGAACCCGATGGCGAGCAGTCCACCACCCGGCTGTTGCAACAGCAAGAGGAAGAGGCATTGGTGCTGCTCGGCGAGGAGCGCACCGCGCTGTTGGCACCGGTGCTGGAAAAGATCCGCCTGCAGACCGGCAGTGGTGACACCCAGGCCATCGTCGAGATCCGCGGCGAGGTCAGTTTCCCCGGCGTCTACCCTTATGATCCAGCGTTGGCGCTGGAGGACCTGGTTGCCGTCGCTGGCGGCTTGCGCGAGAGCAGCTATCGGCGCCAAGCCGAGCTGACGCGGCTGCAGCGCAGCGCCGACGGTGATCTGACGCTGGCCCACCAGCAGCTGTCGCTGGGTGGTGAGGACTGGCGGCAGCTGCGGCTGTTGCCACGTGACCGCATCAATGTCTTCCGCCACCCCGACTGGCGCAATGATCTCACCGTCAGCATTGGCGGCGAGGTACGCTTCCCCGGTCGCTACACCATTGCCCGCGGTGAAAGCGTGGGCGATGTGGTGCGCCGCGCCGGTGGCTTTACCGATTTCGCCTTCCCCGGCGGCGCGGTGCTGTCGCGCACCAGCCTCAAGCAGCGCGAGCAGCGCGAGCTGGACCGTCTGCGCGAGCGCCTGAAAGAGCAGGTGGCGACCCTGTCTCTGCAGAAATCCAGCATCGGCGGCGGCCTTAGCGTGTCGCCGTCGGAGGCGCTGAAGGTGGTGGACGAACTGGATGAGGCCGAGGC
>JBFHRT010000712.1:0-1558 GCA_041591575.1 Spongiibacteraceae bacterium | reverse complement strand
GGCTTTATCAATCTCGGCGAGGTCGCCTTTGACGCGGTTTCTGACGGCTCTGAAAGCGGCAACGGTGGATTTAGTGAGGGCCCGGTCAGCGCCGATTTGGAGACCACCGGCATTAACCTGGGCGTCGCTGCGCGCTTCCCGGTCAATGAAACCTTCGGCTTCTACAGCCGTGCCGGTTTGTTCCGCTGGGATGCGGAACTGGACATCAGCAATGGCGGACGCGGTCTCACTATCGACGACGACGGCACCGATATCTACTTCGGCGTGGGCGCCGAGCTGCGCATGGGCCGGCTGGCCTCGCTGCAGCTGGAGCTGGAGCGCTACGCCCTGGACGGCGACGAGCTGCCGGTGATCGTCGACGACGTCAACATCGTCACCTTGGGCGTCAAGCTGCTGCTGGACTAGCCCGCCTGTCTTCGCCCCGCCCCTGGCAGCGGCCGGGGGCGGGGATTTGCTACAATGGCTGTCTACCCAAACCGCAGCCGGAACCCGCCCGTGAGCACTAGCCAGACCCGCGCCGACGCCCTGCCCCGCTTCAACGATCTCGTCATCGCCGATATCCAGCCGCAACTGCAGGCCCTGCTCGACGGCTTTCGCCGCGAGGTGGCCGAGCTGGTGGCGGCCAATGCCCAGCCCAACGCGCCGACCTGGTCCAGCCTGATGGCGCCGCTGGAGGACATCAGCGACCGCCTGGAGAAATTCTGGTCGCCGGTCAGCCACCTCAACGCGGTGATGAACTCCGACGAGCTGCGCGCCGCCTACGACGCCTGCATTCCGCTGCTGTCGGCCTACCACAGTGAGATGGGCCAGCACCGCGAGCTGTTCGAGGCGGTGACCGCTCTGGCCGAGAGCGACGAGTTCGCGAGCTTGAGCCAGCCCCAGAAAAAGACGGTGGAAAACCTGCTGCGCGACTTCAAACTGTCCGGTGTGGCACTGGAGGGTGAGGCCCGCGAGCGCTACAAGGCCGTCCAGCAGCGTCTCAGCGAGCTTTCCACCCAGTTCTCCAATAACGTGCTGGATGCCACCCAGGGCTGGGAGAAATGGGTGAGCGCCGAGCAGCTCAAAGGTGTACCCGACACCGCCCTGGATAACTATCGCCAGGCGGCTGCCGCCAAGGGCGGCGACGGCTACCGCCTGACCCTGGACGCCCCCGCCTACCTGCCCATCATGCAGTACGCCGAGGACCGCGAGCTGCGCCGCGAGCTGTACGAGGCTTACAACACCCGCGCCTCGGAGTTGGGACCCCAGGGCGGCCAGTGGGACAACGGCCCGCTGATGGTGGAGATCGTGCAGCTGCGCGCCGAGCTGGCACAGCTGCTGGGCTTTGCCAGTTATGCCGAGCTGTCGCTGGCACCGAAGATGGCGGAGTCGCCGCAGCAGGTGCTGGATTTCCTGCGCGAGCTGGCTGGGGCCAGCCGCCAGCAGGGGCTGCGCGAATACCGCGAACTGGCCGAATTCGCCGCCGCCCAGGGCTGCGACGAGCTGCAGGCCTGGGACGTGCCCTTCTACAGCGAGCGCCTGCGCGAGCAGCGCTACGCCATCTCCCAGGAGCAGCTGC
>JBFHRT010000711.1:0-1560 GCA_041591575.1 Spongiibacteraceae bacterium | reverse complement strand
CGGAACTGCCCTGCCGCCATCATCTGCTCCAGGTTTTTATGGGTCGCCGCGACAATGCGAACATCCGCCTGCAGACTCTTGCTGGAACCCACCCGCTCGAATTCGCGCTCCTGCAGCACCCGCAGAATCTTAACCTGCATGTTCAGCGGCATGTCGCCGATTTCATCGAGGAACAGGGTGCCACCCTGGGCCAGTTCGAAGCGCCCGGCGCGACTGGATACGGCGCCGGTAAAGGCGCCTTTTTCGTGGCCGAACAGCTCGCTCTCCAACAGCTCCGGGGGAATGGCGCCGCAGTTGACCGGTACAAAGGCGGCATCGCGCCGCGCTGACTGTCGGTGCAGGCTGCGGGCCACGATTTCCTTACCGGCACCGGAGGGGCCGGTGATCAACACCGTCACCTCTTTGTCGGCCACCCGGGACACCATGGTCCGCAGCTCGATCATGGCGTGACTGCGCCCCACCGGCTCATCGCTGCCGCCACTGCCTGGCAGCGGGCGCTGGGCAGCGTACTGGCGGCGGTAGACGCCCGCCACTTGCAGCAGATCCAGGAGCTGCGTATGCGGGCAGGGAAAGGGGATACAGGCCAATAAGGGGGGCTTTTCTTCGAAGATCCCGGCGGGCTCGTCGCCATCGCCGGCAATCAGCAGTGCCGGCACACCCGGACAGCGGCGCTGCAACTCGCGCAGCAGTTCGGCTCGCGGCGCGACACTGCGACCGATGACCGCCAACGCGGCCGCCGGCGCCTTTGCCAGCGCCTCCTCGGATATAACCTGCGGCCGCTCGCCCAGGCAGCCGAGCACCGCGCACAGAGCGCTACGCCGCTCAGCGTCGGCGTCGATCACCAGTACCGGGGCACCCTCGGCCAGGGTATTCGCCGTTACAAATTGTGGCGCAGCCGCATTAAGGGGCATCGATTCAGAGGCTACCGCCTTACCGGCTGTCGATTTAGATGTTGCTGCCATGGGCGCTCGCCACTATTTTGACCCTTCTTATTATAAATGCCAAAACCCGGTTGCAAACGTCAAACTTATGACAAGTACTACGCTATGACAGCCGCAGCGGTGCAACAAGCGCAGGAGAGCGATTCTGTGAAGCGCTCGACTCAAGCGCCGCGCTAGCGCGCCCAGTGCGCCAGTGCCGGCAGCGCCCACAGCTGCTTCAGATCCTCGGGGCGGTCGATGTCGTGCACGACGGGCAACTCCCGCCACGGCAGCTTGCGGTCGCGCAGCACTTGGCGGGTCTCGGCCAGCACCCGCGACGTGCCCCAGGGCAGGCCGGAAAACAACGCCGGTATCGGCTCGCTGAGACCAATCAGCGCATAGCCACCATCGGCGGCGGGGCCGATCACCACCGGCGCGCCCTGGACCAGCGCGGCTACCGCCTGCGCCACGTAATCGGCATCGACAAAGGGGCAGTCGGCACCCACCAACAGCACGCCACGATGGTGCTGCAGGCCTTCAACCACGGCATTGTGCATGCGCTCACCGAGGTCGTTTCCGCACTGCCAGCCCAGCGCCACCCGGTAGCGCTGACTGAGTGCCAGCAGCTGCGGGTGCGGCT
>JBFHRT010000710.1:0-1563 GCA_041591575.1 Spongiibacteraceae bacterium | reverse complement strand
TGCTGGGCGACGATGGCCGGCTTGCGCCCGCACTCCAGCTGGTAAAACGCATCCACGTACTGCGGCGAGAAATACTCGTTACTGAAGGCGACTTCGTCCAGCGCCTCGAAGTTGGGCCGCCGCGACAGCCAGTTCAGCGCGGCTGGCTCCCCCCACTGTCCCGCCAACACCGCCTCCACCACCTCGGCGCCGGACTGGCCGCCACCGACCACCGCCACCCGCAGCCCGCGTAGATCGAGCTGGCGCTGGGCAATGTCACTGTTGTGGAAGCAGCGCGCACCGGCATGCGGCCGGGCACAGTCAGGCAGACGGGGTGTCAGCCCGGTGCCCAGACACAGCGCGCGCGCACGTAGCGGCTGCCGGCGCCCACCGATGTGTACTGCAAACGCCTCGCCGTCGGTTTCCACCGCCTCAATACGCTGGCCGAAGTGCAAACCGTGCAGCTGCCCTGCTACCCAGCCCAGGTAGTCGGCGTATTCGCGGCGGCTCACCGCCGGCAATTCGGCACATAAAAAGGGGTAAAAGCGCCTCTGCGTCACCAGATAATTAAGAAAACTGTAGGGGCTGGTGGGCGCCACGCCAGTGACCAGGTCCTTCAGGTAGGAGGTTTGCAGGCGGGCACCGGGCAACATCATGCCCGGGTGCCAGGCGAAGGCCGGGCGCGCGTCAAAGAACTGCGCGTCGACATCGGGCAATTCCGCCAGCAGCGCGGCGATGCTGAGATTAAAGGGGCCGATCCCCAGGCCGGCAAAGTCCAGCGTGTGCTGCTCACTGTCCTGAACATTGTCCTGCATATTGATTCGCGGGCTCACGGTCAGTCTCCTCAGATCAGGGGGTTCGCAATGGGGCTGCCCAGCTCGGGCAGTGGGCGCTGGTCGCTGTCGCCGTAACCGATGCGAAAACGCACGCGATTGACGCAGACTTTCAGCAGCGTATCGCTCAGCAGCGGAAACCAGTCGAAGCGCTCTTCCAACTGCGGCTGCCCCGACATGTAGTCGCGCAGGCTGTCGGCGAGAATGGCATAGAACTCGCGCTCTTCCAGGCCCAGCTGCTCTTCCACCAGCGGCGAGATAAAGCGCAGCGTGGTGACGAAATGGCCCGTCACCAAATCGTGCAGCAGATGCTCCGGCGGCAGGCGTGTCAGCGCCGCGCGCGCATCAGCCGGCAAGCTATTCAGCTCGGGAAGCTCACGATCCACCAACCGCAGGTCACCGTGAAAATCCTTGATCACCGCCCGCTGTGGCCGCCCCGCGTTAACGATCACACTGACATTCTGGCCGTGGGCCACCAGCCCGACGCCGTAGCCACACATCAGGTGGTACAGCGGCACCACCACCACATCGAACAGCTCGCGCAGCCACTGCGCCACCGGCAGCCCCGATTGCGCCACCAGCTCGGCAATCAGCGCCCGGCCTTCGCAATCGGTCTGCATCAGGGTGGACATCAGCAGCCCCTGCTCGCCCTCTGCCAATTTCGACTCGATACTCTCGCGCCATACGGCGCCCAGCATTTCCTGGTAGCGGTAGGGGCTGCCCGCCACCTGTGCCTGATAGGGCTGCGGCA
>JBFHRT010000709.1:0-1565 GCA_041591575.1 Spongiibacteraceae bacterium | reverse complement strand
CGTCATCCAGGGATTCGCCCAACAGGCGATAGCGGCCGACGCCATCCACCCGCACCAACTGGGTATGGCCGCCAGACACCAGCAGCGCCACAAAAGGAAAGGCCGGCGGCTCGGCCTCCAGCATCGGCGCCAGCAGGTGGCCCTCCATATGGTGCACGCCCAGCGCCGGCACGCCCCAGGCATAGGCCAGTGAGCGCCCGAAGCAGGCGCCCACCATCAGCGCGCCGATCAGGCCGGGGCCGCGGGTGTAGGCGACGGCGTCGATGGCGTCACTGCCGCCACCGGCCTGCTCCAGCACCTGCTCTACCAGTGGCAGCAGCTTGCGCACATGGTCGCGCGAGGCCAGCTCCGGCACCACGCCGCCGAACTCGGCGTGCAGCGCCACCTGGCTGTACAGGGCGTCGCCCAGCAGGCCCTGCTCGCTGTCATAGATGGCGACGCCGGTCTCGTCACAGGAGGTTTCGATGCCCAGAACCCGCATGGTGCCTACCCTGAGTAATATGAGCGCGCATCATACTGCCTTCATCTATTGACGCCAACCGGATTGGGCCAATCGGGTTTTGCTTTTTGCCTCGACTGGGTATAGAATCTCCCGCCCTTGGCCCAGTTGCGGCCGAATTTTGACGTTTCCGTACAGAGATGACAGGACAGTTCTGAATGCCTTCAGTAAAGATCAAAGAAAACGAGCCCTTTGACATCGCCCTGCGCCGCTTCAAGCGCTCCTGCGAAAAGGCCGGCATCCTGGCCGAAGTTCGCCGCCGCGAACACTACGAAAAGCCCACTTCCGTGCGCAAGCGCAAGGCTGCCGCTGCTGTTAAACGCCACGCCAAGAAGCTGCAGCGCGAACAGCGCAAGCAACAGCGCCTCTACTAAGCACCACCTTCTGATCTCTGTACAGTAATGGCAGACAGCACGCTGAAAGCGCAGATCACCGACGCCATGAAGGCGGCGATGAAAGCCAAAGACAAGCAGCGGCTGTCCGCCATTCGCCTGATTCTCGCCGACGTCAAACGCATCGAAGTGGACGAGCGCATCGAAGTCGATGACGCCCGCCTGCTGGCTGTGCTCGACAAAATGTGCAAGCAGCGCCGCGACGCCCAGCAGCAGTATCTGGACGCCGGTCGCAGCGAGCTGGCCGAGCAGGAAGCCTTTGAGATCGAGGTCATCCAGGCCTTTCTGCCCGAACAGCTGAGCGCCGAGAAACTGGCCGAGCTGATCGACTCCGCCATCGCCGACAGCGGCGCGGCGTCGATGAAGGACATGGGCAAGGTCATGGCCACCCTCAAGCCCCAGTTGCAGGGTCGCGCCGACATGGGCGCCGTCAGCCAGGCCATCAAGGCCAAGCTGCAGTAGCCGCCAGCACACTCGGCACAAACAGCCCCGCCAGCCATTACCGCGCGCCGCCGGCAAGACGCGGAACACAAAAGCGGGCAGAATAGCGGTCAGCGTTTTCCATCTCCCGTCCAGCGTTGAGCCAACCCGCAAATGAAAGGGCGCATTCCACAGCATTTTATCGACGAGCTGCTCGCCAGAGTCGACCTCATCGAGGTGATCGACCGCCGCGT
>JBFHRT010000708.1:0-1571 GCA_041591575.1 Spongiibacteraceae bacterium | reverse complement strand
CCCGAAGACCGCGGTATCTTCACCAACAGCTCCGATTACGAAAACCGCGCCCAGGAACTGCGTTTCAATTATCGCGGCCAGCGCGCCAGCACCGTTCTCGGGCTGTACGCTTCGGAAGAAGAGCTGTTCGGCGACTCCAAGACCCGCGATCTGGTGTACAACCTCAGCGGTGTGCAGGCACGGGTGGATGCCGACACCATGCTGGCGCGGGACAGCGAGACGCTGGCGCTGTATGGCGAGGGCGATTTCGAGCTGCTGTCCTGGCTGACCCTGACCCTGGGAGGGCGTCAGGAGCGCAATCGCCCGGTGGACGCCGGCTCCTTCCATCTCACCCGCGCGGTGGTGCTGGACCCCATTACCGGCACGCCCACCGCTGATATTGCGCCGCTGCTCAAGGCCACGGTCCTGCCCGACGCCGACTATCGCGTGGCTAGCGAGCACGATATCTTCCTGCCCAAGGCCGGGCTGCGTTTTCAGCTCAGCGACGCCACCAACCTGTTTGTCACCTATACCGAGGGCTACCGCGCCGGCGGCGCCGAGGTCGGCAGCAGTGGTGAGGTCAACGAGTTCGACGACGAGCGCACCAAAAACTATGACCTCGGCCTGAGATTCCACGGCGAGCAGCTGCGCCTGCACGCGGGGCTGTTTTATGTGGACTGGCTGGATCAGCAGGTGCGGGTGCGCCGCGATGCGGTGACCTCGTTCACCCGCAACGCCGGCCGCTCGGAACTCAAGGGCGCGGAGCTGGAGCTGGACTACCAGGCAACACCGGCGCTGAGCCTGTTCCTGGGGGCCGGCTACGTGGAAACCCGCTTTGTCGATTTTGTCGACAAAGACGGCGATTTCTCCGGTAACGAATTTCCCTACGCGCCGCACTACAACTACACCGCTGGCTGGCAGTATCGCCACGGCAGCGGTTGGTACCTCAATGCCAGTTACAGCTACGCCGACGGCAGCTTCGTGGGCCCGGACAACAACCCCGAGCTGCGCGCCGATCGCTATCGCCTGGTCAATCTCAAGGGCGGTTACGACGGCGGCTGGTTTGGCGTGCACGCTTACGCCCACAACGCGCTGGACGACTTCTATGTGACCGATCATTTCCGCAACGACAGCTACGGCCTGGAGGGGGTAGTCATCGGCGAGCGCCGCGAAGTGGGTGTGGCCCTGGAATTGGCTTTCGACTGAGGAAAAACACATGGCGCGCCTGTTGCACCGCTGGCTGGGTCTGGCCCTGGCGATATTCCTGTTGTTTCTGGGGGCTACCGGCGCCTTTCTCAGCTACGCCAATGATATTGACCGCTGGCTGAACCCCGCGCTGAATGCGCCAGACACTCCGGCATCGGTGCCGAGCTTTGATCGCGCGCGGGCAGCGGCCCGGATACTGGCCCCGGATTCGCGGGTGATTTTCATCGAAAAACCGCAGCCGGCGCGCAACAGCTGGCGGCTGGTGCTGGACAGCGCTCTGGGCGAACGCCTGTACCTGCATCCCGACAGCTACCAGCTGCTGCTGCGGCGCTCGGCCTTTGCCGAGCCCCGCGACCTGACGCTGGCACTGCATGCCGGCCTGCTGG
>JBFHRT010000707.1:0-1574 GCA_041591575.1 Spongiibacteraceae bacterium | reverse complement strand
GGGCTGCTCGATGCGCTTGGGGGTCTGCGCAAAGGTGCAGTAGTGGCACACGTCCCGGCACAGGTGGGTGAGCGGAATAAAGACCTTGCGCGAATAACTCACCCCATTGCGAAAACCCCGATCGCGCAGCTCGGCGGCGGCGCGCAGCAGCGCCGGCGAGCCCGGCAGGTCAGCCAGTGCCAGCGCCTGCTCGTAATCCAGGCGGCCGCCATCCAGGGCGATAGCCAGCAGGCGATCCAGCGCCGCTTGAGAAGGTTCTGACATCAGGATAAATCTCGCTTGTGGTAATCGGTGTTGGCGGTGCCGGCAGCCATGGCGCGCAGGCGCGCATCCAGGCCACTGTCACGCAGGTAACGCAGGGTGTAGACCGCCCGCCCCTGCCAGCGCGGGTCCAGCAGGTCCTGCAGGTCGTCGCTGACGTCGATATCGCGGCCGATGCCGGGCAGGCGGCATTCATTGAACTGCGCCCCCGCTGCTGCCGCCAGCTCGCGGTGGCGGCGGTTACTATCAGGCCCGTAAGCAAAATCAATGACCGCCGGTGGCGAACACAGCAACACATTGCTGCCCTCGCCGCGCCGGTCGGTGGCCAGGGTAACCTTGCGCGGCGCCGGTTCGCACCGGTGCTGGGCAATCAGCTCGCGCAATTCGGCGGCATTCAGCAGGGGCAGATCACCGTGCACGATCATCACCGTGTCGGTGTCGCCGGCCATGCGCTGCACCGCGGCGCTGACCACACCGTTGAGGCCGCGGCCGCCGACCTCGGCCTCGCGCCAACAGTCAGCGCGGTAGTGCTCGGCCAGCAGGCTGGCGGTGGGGTCGTCCGACACCAGCACCAATCGCTGCAGTGCCGGCTCCCGGCTCAGCACTTCCAGCACATCCTGCACCATGGCATGGAACAGGCTGCGGCGCTCGGTGGCGCTGAGCACACCGGACAGACGCTGCTTGGCCTGCACGAAGTCTTTTAACGGTAACAGCGCCCACATAAGCCCACCCTATGCCAGCGCTGTGGCAAAGTCGAGCACCCGCTGCGCGAGCGCCCGCTTACTGTCTGCATCACGCATGACGGAGGCGGCGGCCGTCACTGCCAGCGAATCCGAAGCGATGGAGGGAATCAGTTCGGCGTCGGCCTCGTCCAGCACGAAGCCGTCCAGCAGCTCGCCGTAGTGCTCGGCCACACTGTGGGCACTGCAGGGCAGCTTGAGCTCGGCCATCATCTTGGCCGCCGGCCCCTTGATGGCAGCGCCGGCAACAATGGGGGACACCGCGATCAGCGGCGCCGGACAGTCCCGCAACGCCTGGCGAACGCCCGGCAATTGCAGCATGGGGTCGACGCTGACAAAGGGGTTGGAGGGACAGATGATGACCGCCGCCAGCTCCGGGTCGGCCAGCCACTGCAGCCATAACGGGTTGGGCGTGGAGCGCTCGATGCCATCGAAGCGAAAACCAGTGACAGCCGGTTCACACTGCTCGCGCACGAAATAATGTTGGAAAGCCAGCTCGCCCGCTGCGGTGGCCACCAGGGTGCGCACCGGGTCGTCGCTCATGGGAATCAGCTGCGGACCGATGCCCAGCGC
>JBFHRT010000706.1:0-1580 GCA_041591575.1 Spongiibacteraceae bacterium | reverse complement strand
GATACGCCCTCAGCATCGATCCAGTAGTCGTAGAGCGGGCTGCCGTCGGGTTTGGTGAGTTCGGCCGCCGCGGCCTCGACGATGGCGGTGCCAGAAACCGCGCCGCCCATGGACACGCCCATCAGGTAAACCTTGCTGACGTTGGGAAATTTCTGCAGCGCATGCAGGGTGGCAACGATGGTGTCATGGGCGCCCCACAGCGCGGGAAAACCGAAGTTATCGCGGTAGTCGGTGGCCACGAAGGCCACCGGCAGCCCTTGGGATTTGGCGCGGTACAGCTGGCTGCGCATATGCCCCAGCCAGCTGCCGAACACCTGCTGCGGCGGATCGGCCAGCGGGTTAACGGCACCCCCGACACTGTGGCCATTGCCGTGAGCAAATACCACCAGGTGCTCCACGCTGGCAGCCGGGGTGTTGCGGTCGTAGACCAGCCAGCCATCGGGCGCCGGCTCGGTGTGGCTCTCGTCGCGCACACAACCGGGATTGAGGTCCTGTCCCTCCGCAAAGCTTGCCCCCTGGAGGACGGATTCCCTCAGCAGCGCGTTATTGCTGAAACGTTCGGTCACCAGTGACCCGGAGGAACCAGAGCTGGTGGTGGTACTGCTGGAACTGCTGTTACAGGCCGCGAGCACCGCCATCAGCAGCGCCGGCAGCCAGCCGCGTTGAATTATCATTATGCCTACCTCGTTCGCACCCGGCCGCCTACGGATTCACAGCGACCACAAGCTAGCGACCACTAACCGGCCGCAAGAGGTCATTTCTAGCATTGTTCGACCGCGGCTGGCAATGGCAGCGACGGCCAGGCGGCCGCAGCCACCCGCGCTGCGGCCGGCGCCTGCGCTGTGAGCGGGCTCCGGCGCAAGTGGCGCCTCAGGCCGCCGCCACCTCCGCCGGAGCCGCCTGGGCGCCACGGATTAGCTTGCCGGGCAGCGCCCCGGTGGGCTGCCCGTTCTCCATGATCACCTCGCCGCTGACCAGGGTGTAGCAATAGCCCTCGGCGCCCTGGAACACGCGGCGCCCGCCCGCCGGCAGGTCGAAGGTGATCTCCGGTGACAGCACTTGCAGACGCTCAAAGTCGATGATGTTGATATCGGCCTTCATGCCCACTTCCAGGGTGCCCCGGTCCTCCAGCCCCATGCAGCGAGCGGTATCCAGGGTGTGCATCTTCACCGCCTCCTCCAGGCCAAAGCGCTCACCGCGCGCCCGGTCGCGCACCAGGGAGCTGAGCAGGTAGGTGGGCACGCTGGCGTCGCTGAGCACGCCGCAGTGGGCGCCGGTGTCGGCCAGGCTTAGTACGCTGCTCTCGTCCTTGAGCATGGCGAACTGGCGGCGCAGGTCGCGGGCGCCGTAGCCAAACAGCGGGCAGTACAGCAGGGTCTTGCCGTCGTTTTGCATCAGCGCATCGTAGGCGTATTCGCGGGGCGGCACGCCGGCCTGCTGGGCCAGGTATTCGATGCTGTCCTCGTAGGCGGGTTCATAGTTGGGTACCTCGCCCATCACGTAGAGGTTGTCGTAGCCGCGGGTGATGGCTTCCAGGAAGAAGTCGCCGCCAGTATCCATCGGCTCCTCGTCGAGAATGG
>JBFHRT010000705.1:0-1582 GCA_041591575.1 Spongiibacteraceae bacterium | reverse complement strand
CAGCACGTCCATGGCCTTGAACTCCGGGCGCAGTTTAGCGTCGACATTGGAGACGATATGCATGACATGGGAATAGCGCTCCACCACCATCTTGTCGGTGAGCGTGACCGAGCCCACCTCGGCGACGCGACCGACGTCGTTGCGGCCCAGGTCGATCAGCATCAGGTGCTCGGCCAGCTCCTTGGGGTCGGCCAGCAGCTCCGCCTCCAGCGCCTTGTCCTCGGCCTCGGTGTGGCCGCGGCGGCGGGTGCCGGCGATGGGGCGCACGCTGACCACGCCGTGGTCGAGGCGCGCCAGGATCTCCGGCGAGGAGCCGGCGATGTGGAAATCGCCCAGGTCCAGGAAGTACAGGTAGGGCGAGGGATTGAGGTGGCGCAGGGCGCGGTAGAAATCCAGCGGCTCGGCGGAGAAGGGTATGCTCAGGCGCTGGGAGATCACCACCTGCATGGTGTCGCCGGCCAGCACGTAGTCGCGGATGCGCTCCACCGCCTGCTTGTAATTGTCCTCGCCGAAGCTGGAGATGAAATCGGTCTCGGCGACGCCGTCGGCGCTGCCGCTGACGTCGATGGCGGCCGGGCGCGGGGTCGGCTGCGCCAGCTGTTGCGCCAGTGTGTCGAGGCGCTGCTGGGCGCGCTCGAAGGCGCCGTCCTCGGCGGGGTCGGCGTGGGTGATCAGCTTGACGGTGCCAGCCAGGTTGTCGAACACCAGCAGCTCTTCCGACACCATCAGCAGCAGGTCGGGCGTGCCCAGCACATCGGCTGGCGCGCTGTCGGCCAGGCGGCGCTCCACGTAGCGCACGCAGTCGTAGCCGAAGTAGCCCACCAGACCGCCGTAGAAGGCCGGCAGCTCGGGCAGGTCCGGCACCGCGTAACGGGCCTGGAAGGTCTCGACAAAGGCCAGCGGGTCTTCCACCTGCTGGCGCTCGGTCTCTACATCATCGACGCAGACCGTCACCGTGTGCCCCTCGGCGCGCAGCACGGTGCGTGCACCGAGGCCGATGATGGAGTAACGGCCCCACTTCTCGCCGCCCTCCACCGATTCAAACAGGAAGCTGTAGCGGCCACGGGCCAGTTTTAAATAAGCACTGAGCGGGGTATCAAGGTCAGCCAGCACATCGCGGTACACCGGAATGCGGTTATAGGGCTGCTGTGCCAGGTCGGCAAATCGTCGGGAATCCATAGGACAATCCTTCAAAAACGGTTGATCGCGAGGTTTCGGGGTACGGCTATCCCTACCATCGCCATCGGCGGGTATCGCGCTGCAGCCCTGTACTGGCGTCAGTCACCGTTTTCTCCAGATCAGTTGGAACAAGGGAAGCCCCGCATTGTACCCGAGCCGGCGTGGCAGGGGAACTTGCCGCACCTCAGCGCGGCGCGGCTTTCAAATAAGCCTCAAGGCGCAGCAGCGCGTCGCGGTAGGAGTCTTCCAGCAGGTAGCTCATCTGCGCCATATCCATGTCCTCGGGCGGCTCGAAGCTCAGGGTCAGCTCCACCGCGCAGCGATTGGTGGACAACGGCTGCAGATGCACCTTTACCAGGAAGTCGCCCATCGGCACGGCTATGCCGCTGAGAATGCTGTAGTG
>JBFHRT010000704.1:0-1584 GCA_041591575.1 Spongiibacteraceae bacterium | reverse complement strand
GCCCGCGCTTTTTCAGGTAGATCAGCAGCAGCGATACCGCCGCCGGCGTCACGCCGGGCACCCGCGAGGCCTGAGCCAGGGTCTCCGGCCGGGCCGCAGACAGCTTCTGCTTGACTTCATTGGACAGGCCGTCGACGGCGTTGTAGTCGAAGTCCAGCGGCAGCGCGGTGTGCTCATTGCGGCGCAGGCGCTCGACCTCCTCCTGCTGGCGGTCGATGTAGCCGGCGTATTTGACGCCGATCTCCACCTGCTCGGCCACCTGGACACTATCCACCGCGTCACCGACCAGGCCGGCGACGTCGCCATAGCTCAGTTCCGGGCGCTTAAGCAGCTCCAGCAGGTTGTACTCGCGGCTGATGGGCTTGTCGATCTTGGCGTTCAGCGCCTCGGCGGCGGCGGTGCCGGGTTGCACCCAACTGGCGGCCAGGCGCGCGCGCTCGCGCTCGATGGCCTCGCGCTTGTCGCAGTAGGAGGCCCAGCGGGCATCACTCACCAGGCCCAGCTCGCGGCCCTTCTCGGTGAGGCGGGCATCGGCGTTGTCCTCGCGCAGCAGCAGCCGGTACTCGGCGCGCGAGGTGAACATGCGGTAGGGCTCCTGGGTGCCCAGGGTGATCAGGTCGTCCACCAGCACGCCGAGGTAGGCCTCGTCGCGCTTGGGGCACCAGGGCTCGCGATCAGTGGCCAGCAGCGCGGCGTTGAGGCCGGCCAGCAGCCCCTGGGCGCCGGCCTCCTCGTAGCCGGTGGTGCCGTTGATCTGGCCGGCGAAGAACAGCCCGCTGATGACCTTGGTTTCCAGCGAGTACTTGAGATCGCGGGGGTCGAAGAAATCGTACTCGATGGCGTAGCCCGGGCGGGTGATATGGGCGTTTTCGAAGCCGACGATGGAGCGCACCAGCTGCAGCTGCACGTCGAAGGGCAGGCTGGTGGAGATGCCGTTGGGATAGAGCTCGTGGGTGTTGAGCCCCTCGGGCTCGATAAACACCTGGTGCGAGTCCTTGTCGGCAAAGCGGTGCACCTTGTCCTCAATGGACGGACAGTAGCGCGGGCCGATGCCCTCGATCACCCCGGTGTACATGGGCGAGCGGTCCAGCCCGCCGCGGATGATGTCGTGGCTGCGGGCATTGGTGTGGGTGATCCAGCAGCACACCTGCTGTGGGTGCATGTCCGCCGAGCCCAGGTAGCTCATCACCGGTTCCGGACGGTCGCCCCACTGCTGTTCGAGGCCGTCGAAGTTCACCGACTTGGCGTCGATGCGCGGCGGCGTGCCGGTTTTCAGGCGGTCGACCCGCAGTGGCAGCTCGCGCAGGCGGCTGGCCAGGGCGATGGAGGGCGGGTCGCCGGCGCGACCACCGCTGTGGTTGTCGAGGCCAATATGGATCTTGCCGCCGAGGAAAGTGCCGGTGGTCAGCACCACGGTCTTGGCGTGAAAGCGGATGCCGGTGTTGGTCACCACCCCGCAGACGCGGTCGCCCTCGACGATCAGGTCGTCAGCGGCCTGCTGGAAGATGCTGAGATTGGGCTGGTTTTCCAGCATCTCGCGCACCGCGGCCTTGTACAGGGCGCGATCGGCCTGGGCGCGGGTGG
>JBFHRT010000703.1:0-1588 GCA_041591575.1 Spongiibacteraceae bacterium | reverse complement strand
GTGCGCACCGACCAGTCGGACACTGGCAGCTTGACCGTCGAGCTGACCTCACCGGGGTCGGGCACCGCGGTGGCGGCAATCACCTGGCTGCGGTTGCGGTACTGCACCAGTACTTCCGACTGGGCCTCTTCCGCGCGCTGTTGGCGCAGCCGCTGTTCCAGGTAGCTGGCGGGATAGCTCACCAGCAGCGCGCCGACCTGCGGCACGCGGTGGGCGAAGCTGAGCTGCCACTTGCCATTGTCACCGGGGTGGGCGTCGATCACGGTGCCGTCACTGTCGTTGGCGCGGCGCAGCATGTCGCGCTGCACATGGGACTGCACGGCATCCAGCGCAGGGTTGTTGCGATCGGCAATGCCCAGTGGTCCCAGCGGCACCAGATAAACGGCGCTGGCGCCGTCGAATTTTTGCGCCAGTCCGCGCTCGGTTTGTGCGGTGTCAGTGGACAGCTGCAGGGATTCCAGCGCGGCGACGGCGCCGACCCGCTGGCTCAGTTGTTCCAGGCTGGTGGCCACGGTCTCGGCCTGTTGTCCGGCCAGCAGCTCGGTGACCTGGCTGATGCGATCGCTGGCGGTGTTCGACTGCAGCAGCATCAATAGCAGTGCCAGTGCGCCCGCCACCAGCGGCAGCGACACCGTGTAGGAGGCCAGAATGCGCAGCCATGCCTTCACCCGGCGCGGTATGCGAGTGGTCAATCGCCTTTTCATGCCCGTCTCAATCCCTTAATTCGATGGCGGCGCTGTTTCATCTTGGTAGCGGTGGCTCGCGCTGTCCAGCGAGCGCTAACGCGGCTCAGTGCGATGCCGGTGCCCGGTAGTGCGCCGCCAGCAGCTCGACCAGTTGCCGCGCCAGCTGCGACTTGCCGGCGCGCGCCAGTGTCTGTTCGCCGCCCGGCCACAGCACGGTGACGGCATTGTCGTCGCTGTTGAAGCCGATGCCGGCGGCGGACACGTCATTGGCCACAATCATATCCAGTTTCTTTTTTTCCAGCTTGCCGCGGGCGTATTCCGCCACCTGCTGGGTCTCGGCGGCAAAACCCACGGTGAAGGGCCGCTGCGGATGCGCGGCCACCGCGCTGACGATGTCCGGGTTGCGCACCAGCTCGATGGTCATCTGCTCGCTGTTTTTCTTCATCTTCTGCGCTGCCACCTGTGCCGGCCGGTAGTCGGCCACCGCGGCGCAGGCCACAAACAGCTGGCAGTCGCCCAGTGTGGCCAGCGCGGCAGCATACATGTCCTCGGCGCTGACCACATCGACACGGGTCACATGCTCCGGCGTCGCCAGGTTGACCGGGCCGCTGATCAGGGTGACGCGGGCGCCGGCATCGGCGGCGGCGGCAGCCAGGGCAAAGCCCATCTTGCCCGAGCTGTGGTTGCTGATATAGCGCACCGGGTCGATGGCCTCGCGGGTGGGGCCGGCGGTGATGGTGAGCTTGACCCCGTCCAGCAGGCGCGACGGAAACTGCGCGGCGGCCAGCGCCGCCAGTTCCTCGGCCTCGAGCATGCGCCCGGGGCCGACATCGCCGCAGGCCTGCTCGCCGGCGCCGGGGCCAAACACCGCCACGCCCTGGGCGCGCAGGGTGGCGACATTG
>JBFHRT010000702.1:0-1594 GCA_041591575.1 Spongiibacteraceae bacterium | reverse complement strand
GTCGGTGCTGACCTGGATCAGCTGCATGTCGGTAAACAGCATGGAGTACAACGCGACGTTGAAACGCACGCTGCGGTCGAAGGCGTCGATTTTGAAGCCGATCTCGCGGTTCTCCACTTCCTCCGGCTCCACCCGCTGCAGGCCATCGGTCAGGCGCGGTTCGAAGAAACCGGACTTGAAGCCGTTGCTCCAGGTGGCATAGACCATGGTGGAATCGAGGAAGCTGCCATCCAGCCAGTCGTCGGGCAGCTTGTAGGAAACCGACGCCATGGGCGTGAGCTTGGTAAAGGTCTCCTCGCGCTCATCGCGCTGCACGTTGGCGAAATCAATGGGGAAGTCGGGGATACCGTCGCCGTCGGCGTCGGGGAAAAGGTTCTGCACCGTGCGCACCGGGTCGAGCGCCCATGTGCATGGCGCCAGACACTCATGAAAGCCGCCGGCGCTGGGCCCAAAGACCACCGGCACCCCGCTGGGCGTGATCTGCGGCCCGGTGATGCGCGCGGCGATGACGTCAGGGTCAGGGGTGGCGATGTCCAGTGTCGCCTCGCGGGTCTCCTCGGTGTAGCGCAGGCCAGCGGTAAACTGCAGGTTGTCAGTGATATCCAGCGAGGCCTGCAGATAGGCCGCCAGAGTGGTGTAGTCGAGGCTGAAGTCTGAGTGGATCAGCGGGCCGTTGAGGACGCCGACAAAGGGAGTGGTACCGCCGGGCACCGGCTGGGTGGGAATCTGCTGGCTGGCGAGCTGGGCTAGGGTCTGGGCATCCACCCCCACCAGGTTGGTCAGCAGCATAAAAATTTCGTCGCTGCTCTCCTGCATCCCGAACAGGCCGGCGGTGTAGTTGAGGCGGCTGTCGAAGGCGCTGCCGGAGAACTGCAGCTCGGCGCTGTAGGAATAGCGATCACCGTCGCCGATGTTGTAGGACTCGGACCAGTTCTCGGGGCCGCCGTCGTTGTCGCTGGTGGCGATGGGGCCTTCCTTCTCGTCGCGCCCGCCCAGCACCAGCTTGAGGCTGTGGTCGTCATCCAGTTCCCACTGGGCGGTGACGCCCAGCAGGTAGAGGTCGAGGTGTTTTTCCAGGTTGGGGTTGGCGCCCAAGTTGGCCTCCAGGTCGCCAACATTACCCTTGCTGCGCGAGTTAGCCTCGCAGTTCTCGCGATAGGCGCTGGGATTGCTGGGATCAGTATCGCCGGCCCACATCACGAACAGGCCGCGGTTGAAAAGGGCGTCGCTGTTGGCCACGTCACAGTTAACGCCGGCGAGCTTCTCGCGCACCTTGCCGGCGAAGGCCAGAGTATCCAGGGTGAAGCTATCGGAGGCATCCCAGCGGGTCTGCACGGCGATCGACTGGCGGTCGTTGGAGTTGTAGCTGTCGCCGTTGCCGATGTCTTCGAGGAAGCCATCGTCCTTGATCACATTGGCGGCGATACGGGTGTAGAAGCTGTCGGTGATGGGTAGGTTGACGCCGACCTTGCCCTGATAGAGGCCGTAGTTGCCGATGCCGCCCTCCACATAGCCTTCAAACGTATCGTGGGGCTTGGCCAGGGTCAGCACCAGCGCGCCGCCGGTGGTGTTCTTGCCAAACAGGGTGCCCTGG
>JBFHRT010000701.1:0-1599 GCA_041591575.1 Spongiibacteraceae bacterium | reverse complement strand
GTCGGCATTGGCGATGTTGCCCGCCAATACCTGCGAGCGCCGCTCGCGCAGGTACAGCGCCTGCTCGTGAATGCCCAATGCCTTTGCAAAACTGATGGTCATGGTTCGCCCTTGATTGACTCGTCTCACCCGCACTCCCCTGCGCGGCCGTGAGCACTTTCACCAAGGGCAATGCAGAGCCCATGCCAAGGTTGCAACACATGTAAATTCAGTCAGTTAGCGGCGATCAACAGCGATTCGTCAGCACAAGCGGCAAGCCCTTGCCGCTTGTGCGGCAATAGTTTGTCTGCCGCCACGCAGCTAAACATGACGGTCATCGATCAATGCGTACGGCACCTGGTTCGCGCCGCTGTTCGGCGTGGCATATTTATTGCTGCTTTAGGGGTATGAAGCCTTTATTGACGAGAAATTGGCAGCGCACACCCCATTCGCTATGGCGGTTGGCGCTAAGGCTGGTGCTGTTATGGCTGCTAAGCGCCAACAGCCACGCCGCGCTGCAGGATCACGCCGCTGTCCGCGAAGCGGCCCGCCAATTTGTTGCCACCCAGCACCCCTGGCAGGAAATGGAGACAAAAATCAGTGTCGGCGCGCTGGATTCGCGCAGCCGCCTGCGCCGCTGCCAAAACCCGCTGCAGGCCTTCCTGCCGCCGGGCAGCCGGGTAACACGGCGCAGTACCATCGGCGTGCGCTGCCCTGACCGGCCGGGCTGGAAACTCTATCTGCCGGTCACCGTGACCGCCTATGCCTCCGTGCTGGTGGCACGCCGGCCGCTGCCACCCGGCGTGCCGTTGAATGAGGCCGATGTGCGACGCGACCGCCGCGATGTCGCCTCACTGGGTTACGGCTATATCAGCTCACTGAGCGAGGCCGGCGGCTACCGTACCCGTCGCGCCATCGCCCAGGGCGCGGTCATCACCCCTACCGTGGTCGAAGCCGCCGTATTGATCCGCCGCGGCCAGAAAGTACGGCTGCAGAGCCACAATAGCGCGGTAAATGTGAGTATGGCCGGCGAGGCCCTGGTCGACGGCGCGCTGGGCAAGCGTATCCGCATCCGCAATCTGAGCTCCGGCAAGGTAGTGGAAGGCGTGGTGCGCTCCAGCGAGGTGGTGGAAATAGGCTATTGAGGGGGCTACAGGTTGCTAGCTGCGCCCTTACTACTGCATAGAGCTACAAGGGGCACAGCGATTACCAAAGAGCACCTTCGAGGCAGCGCGTGCAAGGCGGAAACGGGCATGAACACGGACTTTTCGGGTTAAATATGAGCATTTGGCGCCGGTATTGAGCACATCAAGGGCAACGCAGGTAGATTTTCCCGCTGCCTGCTAAAGTTTTGGCCGCAGCGGCCGATATAGTTAGCAGAGACTCCAAAAACCATCAGCCATGAGGATTAGCGGCCATGGTAGACAAGATTGACGGACCTTCGCCGGGACCAGCGCGCAAGCCTGACAGCGCGCGTACTCCCGCCGCGACACCCGCGGGACGCCCGGGTGAGCCGGTATCCGAGGCGAGCCCGACAACGGCGGTCAGACCCGAAAGCGAAGTGGTGGAATCCACCCTGCTCAAGCGCGCCGAATCCGAAGTCAATAACGCGCCCGATGT
>JBFHRT010000700.1:0-1606 GCA_041591575.1 Spongiibacteraceae bacterium | reverse complement strand
ATCGCCGTGCAGCGGCGATGGCAAGGAACCAACAATACAGCACGGAGGATGTTACGGGTGCACACCAAGGGAAGTCAGAGAACAACACACAACGGCGCAGCGCGCAGTCTGCTGTCGCAATTCAAGGATGTCATCGCCGGCGACGAAGGCAGCCCACGCCGCGAGCTGCTGCGTTCGGTAGATAGCACGCTGCGCCTATTGCGTCCCGGCCGGGTCGCCGTCGAGGCGGACCGCTTGGCGCGGGAGTCGCTGAAAGTGGCGACGGGCATTTCGCAAGTCGAATTTGATCAGCGCGACTGGCGCTTCAAGGACCCTGCCTGGCAAGACCACCCCGGTTACCGTCGCCTGGGGCAGCTGTACCTTGCCTGGTGCGCGTTTATCAATGCTGTACTGAAGGACGGGGCCGACGCCGATTCCGCCATCGACTGGCGTGACCGCGAGCGCGCCAAGCTGGCAGCGGATATTCTCACCAGCACACTGGCCCCCACCAACTTCCTGCTGGGCAACCCCGCAGCGCTGCGCGAGTGCATCGACAGTCACGGCAAGAGTCTTTTCGCCGGCACCCGTGCCTTTATCGACGACCTTCGCCACAACGGCGGTCTGCCGCGCATCGTCGACGACAGCCGCTTTACACTTGGCGACAATCTTGCCGCCAGCGCGGGGGCCGTTGTGCACCGCAGCGACATGCTGGAGCTGATCGGCTACACGCCCACCACCGAGCAGGTTTACCCGGTGCCGACGCTGATCATCGCGCCGCAGATCAACAAGTACTACTTCATGGATCTCGCGCCGGGCCGCAGTTTTGTCGAATACGCTACCGCGCAAGGCGTGCAGACCTTTATCACCAGCTGGCGCAATCCGGGCAAGTCGGAGGCGCACTGGGACCTGAATGCCTACACCGACGCACTGCTGGATGCAGTGGACGCCCTCTGCGAGGTCACCGGTAGTGAGCAGGTGAATGTGATGGGGTTGTGCTCCGGTGGCATCCAGAGCTCGCTGCTGCTCAATACGCTGGCCGCGCGCGACGACCAGCGAGTGCGTGCCGCGACCTTCGCGGTAACCCTGCTGGACTGGAACGTGCCGGGGCCGGTGGGCGCCTTCCGCTCCAGCCCATTACTGCAGGCGGTTCGGAGGCTCAGCCGTCACCGCGGTGTGCTGCCCGGTGGTGATCTCGCCAAGATGTTTGTCTGGCTGCGCCCCAACGACCTGGTGTGGAGTTACTGGGTCAACAATTACCTGATGGGCAACCCGCCGCCCAGCTTCGACATTCTCGCCTGGAACAACGACAGCACTAATCTGCCGGCGGCGCTGCACAGCCAGTTTCTGGATCTGTACGAGCACAACCTGATCTGCGAGTCCGGTGCGCTGGACGTGCTCGGCCACCCGATAGATCTCAAATCGGTAAGCTGCGACCGCTTTGTGGTAGGCGCCATTGCCGATCACCTCACCCCCTGGCAGGGCTGTTTCCGCAGCGCGCAACTGTTTGGCGGCGACTGCACCTTTGTGCTGAGCAACGCCGGCCATATTGCCAGCCTGGTCAATCCGCCGGGCAATGCCAAGGCCAGCTACTTCACCGGCCCCGCGCCGACCGGCGAGGCCGAGCAGT
>JBFHRT010000699.1:0-1613 GCA_041591575.1 Spongiibacteraceae bacterium | reverse complement strand
GGCGCCCCTTGTGGTTTTCATCCAATCGATTGCGGCGCCGATCCCTATTGTAGGCCGGAATAAGCGCTTTTAGCGTTTCCGGCGAACGTCCGCAACGCAAGCTTATGCGGACCTACGTCGCTAAGTTAATGGCATTGCGGCGCACCCTACGAAGCCGCGCTGTTAGCGTCCGACGTCTGACGTCAGACTTCCGACTGCTTTTTTGCGTCTCCCTTCAGCCGCCCAGCAATTCCCGGCCCGCCAGCGCCGCCACCAGTTGCCCCAGCAGCAGCCAGGGATCTTCCGGTGACTGCCCTTTCTGCGCCAGGTCGATGCGGGCGGCGTTTTGCAGCAGCTCGCCCAGACGCTGGCGGGGCAGGCGCTGCAGCACGGCCTTGTACAGCGGTTTGCGCTTGTCCCACACCCGCGCCTCGTCCAGCGCGCGCTCGATGCCGCCGCCGGCGGCGACGGCGCTGGCCAGGCCGTAGAGGATGCGGATCTCGCGGCTGATGGCGCCCAGCAGCGGGATGCCCTCGGCGCCCTCGGCCTGCAGGCTGTGCAGCATGTGCAGGGCGGTGGCGGCATCGCCCTTGAGGGCGTTGTCGATCAGCTTGAACACGTCGTAGCGGGCGCTGCTGGCCACGGTGGCGGCGACCATGTCGGCGCTGATCTGGGCGCCGTCGCTGAGTACCCGCAGTTTTTCCACTTCCTGGGCGGCGGCCAGCAGGTTGCCCTCGACGCGGTCGGCCAGCAGTTCCAGCGCCTGGCGGTCGGCGTTGAGGCCGGCGGCCTTGAAGCGCTGGTCCAGCCAGCGCGGCAGCTGGGCGCGGTCCACCGGCCACACCTGAATCACGGCGCCGGCCTTGTCCACCGCCTTGGCCCACTTGGCGTTGAGGGCGCTGCGGTCCATTCGCGGGCAGCTGATCAGCAGCACATTGCTGTCGTCGGCGTGTTCCAGGTAGTCACACAGCGCCGCGGAACCCTCTTTGCCGGCTTTGCCGGTTAGACGCAGCTCGATCAGCTTGCGCTCGGCAAACAGCGACAGCTCATGACTGGCGCCGCTCAGCCGGCCCCAGTCAAAGCTGTTGTCGACTTCGTAGACTTCGCGCTCGCCGAAACCGCTGTCACGGCAGTGGCGGCGAATCAGGTCGCAGCTCTCCTGGCGAAGCAGCAGTTCGTCACCGCTGACCAGGTACACTGGCAGCAGTTGCTTGCTCAGTTGCTGGGGCAGTTGGTCCTGGCGCAGACGCATCAGGGCGTGGTGTCCAGTTGCGGCGCCCAGAAGCCGAGCTGGTCGGCGATGCGCAGTGCCAGTGCGCGCACCATCTCGCGCTTGAGCAGGTCGTGCTCGCTTTCTTCGCCCACCGGGTTGTTGGGGTCGTTGATGATCACCCGCCGCACCTGGATCTGCTGCGGGCCGGCCAGGGATTCGCCACTGCCGTCGAGCAGGTGAATATTGGCCCGTTGGTAGAGGGCGTACTCGGCGGCGAGGGCGTCGCTGTCCAGCGACACCGTAAACTGCTGATCTTCGACGGCGCTGATCTGCAGCAGCGCACGGGCATTGTCGGCGTGCCTGCTGAGGGCGACGCCGCGCAGCTCCAGTTCGCGCAGCAGCAGCTGGTGCAGCTCACTGT
>JBFHRT010000698.1:0-1616 GCA_041591575.1 Spongiibacteraceae bacterium | reverse complement strand
GCACCGCGGACCTTGCCGCAGGCGCAGGTTTTGCAGATGCCCATGCGGCAGCCCGAGGGCGGATTCACCCCCGCCGTCTCCAGCGCCTGCAACAGCGACTGCCCCCGCGGCAACTCCAGTTCACGGCCGCTGCGCGCCAGGGTCACGCGCACGCTGCCGGCATCTGTTGAGGTTATCGCCGGCGGCGTAAAGGATTCCGCCGAGAAAGCGATCTCGGGAGCAATCGCGCGGCAAGCCGCCGCCACCGCCGCGGTAAAACCGGCACCGCCGCAGGCATACACCGCGCGCTCGCCAAGATCGGGAACCAGAGCGCCTAATAGCGCCTCATCCGGGCGACCGCCGATTTCGTCTTCGGCGACACCGGCCTCCCGGCTCAGTGCAAACACCACCCGGAAATTGGCTGAAACGCGCGCCAGCTCGCGCA
The DNA here is from genome assembly GCA_041591575.1 of Spongiibacteraceae bacterium. GTDB lineage: Bacteria > Pseudomonadota > Gammaproteobacteria > Pseudomonadales > Spongiibacteraceae > JBFHRT01. The sequence goes on along the minus strand of JBFHRT010000698.1, from coordinate 1,192 downwards.
GCTCTTCTGTAAAGCACAGCGCCTCGCGGCGGCGCGCCCAGGCCAGCAGCGTTACATCCGCCGGCATGCCCTGCGCCGCCAGCGCGCGCACCATGCAAATCAGCGGCGTGATGCCACTGCCGCCGGCCACCAGCAGCAGCTTCTGAGGCAATGGATCCGGCAGCACCATCTCGCCAAAAGCCTCTCCCAGCTCCAGCACATCGCCTACCTGCAGCTCTGTGCACAGGTGTTTACTGACAAACCCCTCATCGCGCTGCTGCACGGTGATGCACACCCGGCCGTTACCGCTCCAGGGGGCGCTGGGGCTGTAGCTGCGGCTATGGCGCAGGCCGCCGATTGTTGCCGTCACGTTCAGGTGCTGCCCGGGCGCGAAGCCGCGGAAGTTGCCGTTGGCCTGCAACTCCAGTGTCACCGTGCCCGCGGCCTCCACCCGGCGCTCCACCACCCGCGCCAGCACGCGCCGCCACGCCCAGCTGCGATCAAGGCGCTGCGCCCAGAAATCGAACTGCGCCGGATTCACCCAGCGCTCCAACCACTGCCCCGCCTGCTGCCTCACCGCGACACCCCCAATATTGAGTAAACAACTGTTCACGGATTTTGCGCCCAGCCTTTACTTCTGTCAACAGTTGTTTACTGTAAAAATCAAAACTCTGGAAATGATTTGGCCATTACAATGAAAATCAGGAGGTTAGGCTGTAACATCCGTTTAACACAGCTGCACGACGGCAATGCTATACCGGCGCTGCAGACACCTCCGCGCACCGATAAGGCAACCGATGGTCATGAGCCGACGAGAGGAACAAAAACAGCGCACCCGCGCTGCCCTGATGGAAGCGGCACTGTTGCAGATCGCCAAGGGCAAGAGCTTCGACGGCCTCAGCCTGCGCGTGGTTACCGCCAAAGCCGGCGTTACCCCGGCCAGCTTCTACCGCCACTTCAAGAACATGGACGAACTGGGCCTGGCGCTGGTGGACCAGAGCTGCCAGCAGCTGCGCGGGCTGATTCGCATGGCGCGGCAAGACACCCAGTCCGGTGAACTGATCCTGTCCGCCTCGGTGGCCACCTTCGTGGCCTACGTCAACGCCAACCGATTGGCCTTTCATTTCCTCACCCGCGAAGCCGTGGGTGGCTGCCGCGCCGTGCGCGAGGCCATCGACCGCGAGATCCAGGGCTTTATTGCCGAGCTGGCCAG
>JBFHRT010000697.1:0-1617 GCA_041591575.1 Spongiibacteraceae bacterium | reverse complement strand
CGATCACGCGGTAGTAGCGGCCGTCGATCTGGGTGTTGTAGCGGCGGTCGCTGCCGCCCTCGACCACGGCGTTGTCGACTTCCAGTGGCTCCAGTGAGGCGTCGAGAAAATTGACCGCGGTAAAGATTTTCACCGTGTAGTGCAGCTGCGACTGCACATAGGCGCGGCGCGGAGTGATATCGGACTCGATAAAAAAGCTGTCGCGACCGGCGGGGCGCCGCTGCGGCTGGTCGCTAACGGAGATGGTCAGCGGTCGCGTCTGGTACTTACCCATGGGTATGGCGGGAATGGTCAGCGTGCCCTGACGCCGCGGCGCCAGCACATAATCCCAGCGCCGGCTGCTGGTGATATCGCCGTTGACGATATTGGTCTGGCTGCTCTGCTGGCGGCTGATAACGCGAAAGTCTTTGTCCAGCGCGCTGATGTCGGGTTCGCTGGAGAACAGCATGCTGTCGGCGATCAGCGACAGGGTAAAGGTCTCATCCAGCGCCACTTCATTGCGGTCCACCGAGGCGCGCACGCTGGTTTCGGCGGCGACGCTGGCTGTCCACAGCAGGGCTGCCAACAACAGTGCGAGGGCGGCCGTTAGCGACGGCCACGTGCGGGTAACGGAGTTCATGCTAGCTGTCTGCGGTGCTGCCATCTCTGCCATCATCATGCTGCCGCGCCTCAGTAAGGCGCGTAGTCCTCCTGCCGGGGCAGTTCTTCGCGCTCGCGGCGCTGCTGGAACTGGTGGTGAAACTTGCGCCGCAGCAGGCCGCCGGGGTCGTCGGGAATATTGCGCAGCCACTGCTCCAGTGCCTGCTGCTGTTCACTTAAAGCCTCGCTTTCTGCGGTCGCTGCGGCAGGCTGGTCGCCGGGGCGTTCTGATTCTTCTGCCGCGCTAAGCAGCGGCTGGCCGGCCTCGCCGTCGCTCTCACTGTCTTGCTGTGCCGCTGCGCCGCGGGCGTAGTCTTCGGCAGCCTGCTGGGCCTCACTGTCGCTGCCCTGGGCAGTGTTCGATTCACCGGTTTCAGGCTGGCCGCTGTCGCCGCCTGACTGCGAGTCGGCATCGGCCTTCTCCTCGGCGGCATTGTCTTTGGAGGCACCGCCGCTGCCGGACTGGGCGTTCTGCTGTTGTTGTCCCTGCTGAGCCTGCTGCTCCTGTTCGCCCTGACCTGATTGATTCTGCCCCGACTGCTGCTGTCCTGACTGCTCCTGCCCCGCCTGATCCTGCTCGCCTTGCGACGGGTCCGACTGGCCCTGATCGCTGCCGGACTGTTGTTCTTGTTGCTGTTCTTGCTGCTGTTTCAGCTGCTCAAGCAAATCGCGATTGCGGCGGGCGTCGGCCATGTCCGGCTCGCGCTGCAGCGCCTGCTCGTAGGCGGCCAGGGCCTCGTCCAGACGGCCGGCCTTGGCCAGTGCATTGCCGCGGTTGTAGTGGGCGTTGGCGCTGTCGGCACGGGCAAAGTCTTCGGCGGCGGCGGCGTAGTCGCCGGCGCGGTAGTGGGCGGAGCCTCGCCACATGGGGTCTTCAAAAGCCTGGGCGGCCTGCTGCGGGTCCTCAGTCATCAACTTGGCGCCGCGCTGGTCCGGGGTACTCCACAGGTCGGCAAACTCCAGGGCCTGCGCGGGGCT
>JBFHRT010000696.1:0-1617 GCA_041591575.1 Spongiibacteraceae bacterium | reverse complement strand
CGGGCGGCGTCGCGCACCGCCTGCTGGGTTTCACCGAAGTACTGCTGGTACGTATCAGTCATGGTTCTCCTCGCCTTAATGGCTTGTCGGGATATCTCAATCGTGAAATGCCGGTCCGCATTGTGCCATTGAGTTTCCGCACGGTCGGTGGCCCGCACCCCTGGATTCCGGCCTTCGCCGGAATGACTCAAGCGAGGTTTGACCGCCGGTGTCATCCCGGACGCGCTGTTTGCGATCCGGGATCCAGCGGCCGTTGCATTCGGTTTTCGCCTTCAGGTGTACGAGCACTTTCCAGCGATTTCAGCCCAGCTGCTACGTAGCCCTTGCTTGTGAGCAGCGTCGACGTGGCACTTGTGCGGACCCACAACTGCACGCGGTGCGCATGGCTCACCCTACGCCAAAGCGCGGCGACATCGAAACCGTAGTGTGCGGCGTGCGCAGCGCCTTGCCGTTAGCGTCCGACCTCAGACGTCCGACCGCAGTTAAGCGTCTCCCGTCCAGCGTCAGGCGGCCTTACCCCACCTGCCGCTCGGCATTTTCCCAATAGGGTTCACGCAGCACGCGCTTGAGCACTTTGCCCGAGGGGTTGCGCGGAATCTCACTGATAAACTCGTAGTGGCGCGGTACCTTGTAGCCCGCCAGGCATTCGCGACAGAAGCTCTCCAGTTGCCCTGCGTCCAGTTCGGCGTCGGGCGCCAGCACACAGAAAGCCAGCGGTGCTTCACCGAAGCGCTCGTCGGGGATGCCGATCACGGTCGCGTCCTGTACCGCGGGGTGGCTGAACAGTACGTTTTCGATTTCCGCCGGGTACACGTTTTCACCGCCGGAAACGATCATGTCCTTGATGCGGTCGCGGATGTAGAAAAAGCCTTCGGCGTCGACATAACCGCCGTCGCCAGTGTGCAGCCAGCCGTGCTGTATGGTCTCCGCGGTTTTTTCCGGTTGTTTGTAGTAACCCTGCATCGCGCTGGGGGTGCGAATCAGCAGTTCGCCGGTCTCGCCGGCGGGCAGTTCGCGGCCGTCGTCGTCGATGACTTTCAGCGAAACGCCGGGCAGCGGGCGGCCGCAGGAGCGCAACAGCTGTTCTTCCCCGGCCAGGGCGCGGCGGTGGTCGGCGGCTTGCAGGGTCAGCACCATGCCACTCACTTCAGTCATGCCAAAGCCCTGCACGAAATCGCAGTCAAACACGGCAATGGCCTGGCGCAAGACTTCGGCGGATATCGGCGAGGCGCCGTAAACAATGCGCTTGAGGGGCGTGAAGTCGTAGTCGGCGATGTTGGGAACGAAGGCGAGAATCGCCTGGATCATGGCCGGCACCAGCACCAGGTCCACCTGCTGCTGGGCAACGATGGTTTCCACCAGGCCAACCGGGTCGAAATCGGCCATCAGTTCCACCGTCATGCCGGTGCTCAGCCAGACCACCGCGGCGGCGAGACCTGCGACGTGGAATAGCGGCAGCGGCATCAGCCCGTAGTCACCCACCTGACGGCGCGGCGGAATGCTGTTCATCATGCTGTATATCGGCACGATCTGGCGGTGGCTGACCATCACGCCCTTGGGCAGGCCGGTGGTGCCGCTGGTGTACATCTGGTAGATGACGCTGTCTTCGTCGAGCGT
>JBFHRT010000695.1:0-1619 GCA_041591575.1 Spongiibacteraceae bacterium | reverse complement strand
TGAGCGCATGGTGGACATCACACGCGGCATTCGCCAGCCGATACTGCTGGTGCGCGGCCGCCTCAGCGAGCTGGTCAGCGAGGCGGCGGCGCGCGAATTTCTGCAACAGCTGCCCCACGCCCGCTATGTGGATGTGGCCGACGCCCGGCACATGGTGGCCGGCGACCGCAACGACGCCTTCACCGCCGCGGTACTGGATTTTATGGCCGAATTACGGGCCGCCTGATTTCGCACAGGAAGTTGCATTTTTCTGGTTTCTTTGTGCATTTACGCACTGGCGCTTTGGCGCTGCGGCCAATGCCGTCGCTCTGGCAGGCGATATGCTGAACCCATCAGCACCGAGGACGGAGTACGGGCATGAATTTTTCTGAACTGGCTTCCAGCATCCAGCTGGGCGAGGGTAGCGCCAGCCTGCAACTGAGCGACGACTGGCTGCAGGGTCGCACCGCCTACGGCGGCCTGCAGAGCGCGCTGGCGCTGGCCGCCATGCGCCAGGCACTGGGCGGCGGCGATCTGCCACTGCGCAGCCTGCAGGTGAGCTTTATCGCGCCGGTACTGGCGGGGGAGGTGAGAGCGACAGCGCAGCTGCTGCGCCAGGGCCGTTCTGCCAGCCAGGTGCAGGCCAGTATCACTGGCGAATCCGGCGTGGCGATGACAGCACTGGGCATCTTTGGCGCCGACCGGCCGTCTACGATCAAGCAGGCACCGGCAGCGCCGGCGGCCATGGATGTGGAGCAGCTGGAAGAGCTGCCCTATCTCGAAGGCATCACCCCGCAGTTTACCCAGCATTTTCAGCAACGCTGGGGCCGCGGCCAGTTTCCCTTCAGCGGCGCCGCCAGCAGCGAGGCCAGCGTTTACGTGCGCCACCGCGCTATAGAAGCGATGGACGAGCTGCATTTTGCGGCGCTGGCAGACGCCATTCCGCCGGCGGCCATTGCCCTGCTCAGCAAGCCCACCATGATCAGCTCCATGAACTGGACGCTGGAGCTGCTGGCACGGCCCGAGGATTTTAGCGGCCAGCCCTGGTTCCGCTTCGACACCGAGCAGACCGCTGCCGGCGATGGCTATTCCTGGCAGAACACCCGTATCTGGTCGCAGAGTGGCAAGCTGGTGGCACTGAGCCGGCAGTGTGTGGCCGTGTTCGACGGCTGACCGAAAAATTTCGGCATAAACGATATGTTAGTCACTAACAACAACGTGTAAGGCAACGAGGGGAGCGAATTGATGTTCAGTCATGTGATGGTGGGCAGCAACGATATTCAGGCGTCCAAACAGTTTTACGATGCGGTGTTGGGTGCGCTGGGCTATGAGCCCGGTTTTATCGACGACAATGGGCGCTGTTTCTACTTCACTGACAGCGGAATTTTCGCTGTTACCCAGCCGATCAACGGCGAACCGGCCTGCCATGCCAACGGTGGCACCGTTGGTTTTGCCGTCGACAGCCCGGAGGCGGCCGATGCCTGGCACGCGGCGGGCATTGCTAACGGCGGCGTCAGCTGTGAGGAGCCACCCGGCGTGCGCGAGGGCGGTTTTGGCAAGCTGTACTTGGCTTATCTGCGCGATCCCTTCGGTAATAAGATTTGCGCCTTGCACCGGATGGCCTAGGCATAGGGCCGCTG
>JBFHRT010000694.1:0-1621 GCA_041591575.1 Spongiibacteraceae bacterium | reverse complement strand
ATGAAGAACATGCCAGCAGCCGCACCCGTCTTTACCCACAATGACGTCGACATCATCGAGCAGAAGACCGAGTGGCGCGGTTTCTTCGAGATCCGCAGCCTGCGCCTGCGCCACCGGCTGTTTGCCGGTGGCTGGGGTCGCGAGATCCAGCGCGAGCTGTTTGTGCGCGGCGCCGCCGTCGGTGTGCTGCTGTACGACCCGGCGCTGGATGCGGTAGCGCTGGTCGAGCAGTTCCGGGTCGGCGCCCTGGGTCGCGACGACAGCCCCTGGTTGCAGGAGCTGGTGGCGGGCATCGTCGAGACCGGCGAGGCACCGGAAGACGTTGCCCACCGCGAAGCCGAGGAGGAGGCGGGCGCGGCTATCACCGCGCTGGAGCCGGTGGCGGGCTACTATTCCTCGCCCGGTGGCAGCGATGAGTACTTTTACCTGTACTGCGGCCGTGCAGATTTGTCCGCAGTCGGCGGCCTGCACGGGCTGGAGGAGGAGGGTGAGGATATTCGCGTTTCCGTGGTGGCCTTTGACCGCGCTATCGCGATGGCAGACCGTGGTGATATCAACAATGCCCACAGCCTGATTGCGCTGAATTGGTTAGATCGCCATCGCCCGCGCCTGCGCGCGGCCTGGACCTGAAGCCGGTGGCGGCGCCAGAACCCAAAGCCAAGAGCGGCGGTCTGCTGCGCTCCAGCGCCGTAGTGGGGCTGATGTCCCTGCTGTCGAGGGTGCTGGGCCTGGCGCGCGACGTCACGTTGGCTATCTTTGTCGGCCCCGGGGTGGCGGCCGATGCCTTTTTTATCGCCTTTAAACTGCCCAATTTCCTGCGGCGGCTGTTTGCCGAGGGCGCCTTCTCCCAGGCCTTTGTGCCGGTGCTGTCGGAATACCGCGAGCAGCGCAGCTTCACCGATGTGCGCGCGCTGGTGGACCGCGTCGCCGGCGTGCTGGGCGGTAGCGTGCTGCTGGTGTCGGGGCTGGCGGTGGTGGGGGCACCGGTGCTGGTGATGTTGTTTGCGCCGGGTTTTATCGGCGATGCGGACAAGTTTCCGCTGACGGTAGAGCTGATCCGCATCACCTTTCCCTATCTGTTTTTTATCAGCCTCACCGGTTTTGCCGGCGCCGTGCTCAACAGCTACGGCCGCTTTGCGGTGCCGGCCTTCACCCCGGTGCTGCTCAATCTCAGCCTGATCAGCGCGGCGCTGCTGTCGTCGCGCGGCTTTGACAATCCCGCCTATGCGCTGGCCTGGGGCGTGTTTGTCGCCGGTGCCGCCCAGCTCACCTTCCAGCTGCCCTTCCTGCAGCGGCTGCGGCTGCTGCCGCAACCCAAGTGGGACCGCAAGGACGAAGGCGTGCGGCGCATCATTGCGCTGATGATTCCGGCGCTGTTCGGGGTGTCGGTGAGCCAGATCAACCTGCTGCTGGACACGGTGCTGGCCTCCTTCCTGCCCACCGGCAGCATCTCCTGGCTGTACTTCTCCGACCGCCTGGCGGAACTGCCGCTGGGGGTGTTCGCCATCGCCATCGCCACCGTGATCCTGCCCAGCCTGTCGCGGGACCAGGCGCGGGCCTCGCAGGAGTCGTTCTCGGCCACCATGGACTGGGCGCTGCGACTGGTGCTGCTGATCGGGCT
>JBFHRT010000693.1:0-1624 GCA_041591575.1 Spongiibacteraceae bacterium | reverse complement strand
CAGTCGATACACAGCGTGGCAGTGGGGCGCGCTTCCAGGCGCTTGATGCCGATTTCGACACCGCAGGTATCACAGTAGCCGTAGTCGTCCTGCTCGATCAGTTCCAGGGTGGCGTCGATCTTCTTGATCAGCTTGCGCTCGCGGTCGCGGGTGCGCAGCTCCAGGCTGAACTCTTCTTCCTGGGTGGCGCGGTCGGCGGGGTCGGGGAAATTGGCCGCCTCGTCCTTCATATGGGTAACGGTGCGGTCCACCTCTTCCATCAGTTCCGACTTCCACTGCAGCAGAATGCCGCGGAAGTGATCCTTCTGCTTATCGTTCATGTACTCTTCGCCTTTCTTGGGCTTATAAGGCGTAAAGTTCTGAAAGGATGCCGCTTCACTTCGTTTTGCTGGCATTGTCTAACCCCTTGGTTACAACTCTGAGCACGGCCTCGTACCGGCGCCGCCGTCCCTCTCTTCAGGCTCGCTCCACCTGGCGGTGGACGGACACTAAGCGGCCAAAATTACCAGATAAATGCCGATCGTGCCATAACTACCTTTCATAACGAAAAGTCAGCCCAATCAGCGCATTATACCCCAATTTCTGGTGGCGCCCCGATGGCGCCGGGCGGCCGCTAAACTGCTACTATAGCGCTTTTTTCAGACAGGAAAATGGCGATCGTGACCAGAAAATTTGCGGACCGCCTGGCGGATATTGAGCCGTTTCGCGTAGTAGAGGTGCTGACCCGGGCCAAGGCACTGGCGGCGGCCGGCCGCGACATCGTACACATGGAGGCGGGCGAACCCGATTTCGCCACCGCTGAACCCATTATCCGCGCCGGCCAGCTGGCGCTGGGCCGCGGCGAAACCCACTACAGCCAGGCCGCCGGCATTCCCGAGCTGCGCGAGGCCATCTCCGCCTACTACCGCAGCGATTACGGCCTGGACGTGCCGGCCGAGCGCATCATGATCACCCCCGGTGCCTCCGGTGCACTGCTGCTGCTCGCCGGCCTGCTGATCAACCCCGGCCAGGGCATGCTGATGACCGACCCCGGCTACCCCTGCAACCGCAACTTCTTCCGCCTGGTGGAGGGCGAGGGCCAGCTGGTGCCGGTGGGCCCCGAAGATCGCTACCAGCTCACCGCGGCCAAGGCCGAGCAGCACTGGCGCGACAACACCGTGGGCGCCATTGTCGCCTCGCCTGCCAACCCCACCGGCGAAATCCTCACCGCCGATGAATTGCGTGATCTGCACGCCCTGTGCCAGCGCAAGGGCGGCAGCCTGATTGTCGACGAGATCTATCACGGGCTGGACTACAGCGAGAAGGCGGCCAGCATTCTGTCCATTACTGACGACGCCTTTGTCATCAACAGCTTTTCCAAATACTTCGGTATGACCGGCTGGCGTCTGGGTTGGCTGGTGGCACCGGCCCACGCCATACCCGAGCTGGAAAAACTGGCGCAGAACCTGTTTATTTCCATGTCCACCATGGGCCAGTACGCCGCGCTGGCGGCCTTCGAACCCGAGACCCGCGCCATACTGAATGCGCGCCGCGACGAGTTTGCGCGCCGCCGCGATTTCCTGCTGCCGGCACTGCGCGATATCGGCTTTGACATTCCCCACACCCCGGCCGGCGCCCTGTACCT
>JBFHRT010000692.1:0-1626 GCA_041591575.1 Spongiibacteraceae bacterium | reverse complement strand
GCGTCTCGCGCGCTTTACGCCCGCGCCTGCTTCAATACCTGCATGGCGGTCTGGCCGAACCAGGGGCGCTGGTCGTAGCGATCCAGTGACACCGAATAGCCCACGGGCCTGCGTTTGACCGGACCGTAGTTGCCGGCGGGCCAGCCCAGGCTGATGACGGCTGCCGGCGTCACCGACCAGGGTATGCCCAGCGCCAGGCGCGCCAACAGCGTCGACCACAGCGGTGTGGTAGTGAGGTTGGCGCCGAGTCCGGTGGAGCGCGCCGCCAGTAGAATGTTCTGCAGCGCCGGCATCAGTGAGGCGTAGGCGGTGGACGCCAACACCGGCGGCCACACCGGCAGTTTGGAGCGATAGCAGGCTACCAGCAGTACCGGGTAGTCTTCAAAGTGGTCAACACCCCACTCGCTGGCGTCGTTGACTTTGGCAAGCTCGGGATCGGCCTCTTCGCGTTTTCGCATTACCTTGCGCAGCAGTGGCCAGATAGCGCGGTTCAGTCGCGCCAGCCGTTTCTTGATGCGCATGTCGCGCACGATGATGAATTCCCAGTTCTGGGCGTTGAACGCGCTGGGCGCCTGAGTGCCCAGCTCCAGCAATTGCAGCAGCAGCTCGTCGCTCACCGGCTCGTCAGTGACGCGACGAATGGCGCGCTGGCTGAGCATGGCCTGGGCCAGCGGCATAGTGAAGGAGATTTTCCTGCCCTTGGCGACGCGCAGCGGCGCCCGTTTTTTCGCCGGCGCCGGGCGCGGCACGGCTTGCACTACCCTGTTCGACATCTGCTCTTGCATGGTCGTCTCTCCTGCCGGAAAGGGCGCATCATAGCCCACGCAGCGCCGCCCACCGCGACCGCCATCACGCTCGTCGCATGCACTGGCGCACAAGCTGTACCGACGGCTGCCGACTCTGGGAGCCAGTTCACACTTCGACAGATAGCCATAGGGGAATTCCCGTATCGACCACGGCAACAGCCCTTACCTAGAGTGGTAGTCGACGCCTGCTGCTTGTTCGGCGGCTAGCTAATGGGGAGACACCCCGTGGAAGTAACCGTACACCGAGAACTGCCGTTTGCTGCCGGTGCAGTGTGGCAGGTGCTGCGCGATTTCGGCAACCTGCACTGGCTGTCCACGCTGTTCCCCCGCATTGAAGTAATCGGCGAGGGCATCGGCATGCAGCGGCTGCTGTACCCCACCGCCGACAGCCGCCCCGCCATTCATCAGCTCGATGCGCTGGACGAGGACCGAATGCGCATCCGCTGCCTGATCCTGCGCACCCACTATCTGCCGATCACCGACGTTGCGCTAACCCTGGGCGTCGACCCGCTGGGCAGACAGCGCAGCAACACCAGTGCACACTGGCAGTTTTCTGCGCCTTCTGACGCCGAGCGCTGCGATCTGCTACCGGTGATCGAGGCCTGGACCATGGCTATCAGTGACCGGCTCAACGACCACTTGCAAAGTCACACCCCCCCACCGCAGCTCAAGCAAGCCGCTCGCGCAGGAAACGCATAAAGGTTTGAATGCGCAAGTTGTGGCGCATATCCGGGTGAATCAGCAACCAGCGCGCACTGCTTAGCTCCCGCGCCGGCGCGGCGATGCGCTGCAGCCCCGCCGCCACTTCCTCCGGCAACAG
>JBFHRT010000691.1:0-1629 GCA_041591575.1 Spongiibacteraceae bacterium | reverse complement strand
TGCACTTCGTTCTGCTCAAGGCCTGCGCGCTTTGCCCAGGCCAGTAATTCCTGCTCTTCAAAGCCGAGCCACAGATCACCACAGGTGTCGTGAGCGCGGTGTTCTTCGTGGCGGCACAGTTCCGTCACCAGCAGGGTGCCGCCCGGCTTCAGCCGCCGCGCCGCGGCACGCAGGCTGTCGGCGGGGGCGGGCATGTGGTGCAGCACCATATTCAGCACCACCAGATCCGCTTCCGCCTCGTCCGGCGCCGCCGCCGGCCACTCGCCCAATATGAGCGTGGCGTTTTGCACGTTTGCGTCGGCCAGTTGCCGCTCGGCCCGGGCCAACTGGGCCGGGGCATTCTCGTAACCGATCAGCCGCCGGAAGCGACCCGACAGCGCCTGCATAAAGGCACCATCGCCGGGGCCGATCTCGATCGCCAGCTCGCCCTCGGGCACGCTGCGCAGCGCCAGCTCCAGGGCCAGTGCGGCGTAATCCTCGTAGGCGGCGATCAGCTCTTCCTGACCGGCCTCCCCGGCATAACGCTCAAACCACACCCGGCTTTGCTCCGCCCGGCGCGCCTGCACCTGGGCCAGCCGCCCGGCCAGCTCGCCATCCGGCGGCACTTCATCGATCCGATCCAGCAGCGCCTGATGCAGGGCATCACTGGCCAGCCGCCGGCTGTACCAGATGGCATTGCCCTCGCGGCGCCGCTCCACCAGCCCCGCCTCGGCCAGCACCTTGAGGTGATGGCTCATGGCCGGCTGGCGCATATCGCAGATCTCGCACAGCTCCAGCACCCCGAAACTGCTCTGCCCCAACACCTGCAGCACCGATAACCGGAGGCTGTCGCCGGCGGCCCAGAGCAGCTGTTCCAGCGGCTCAAGGGACGGGGCAGGGGGATAAGCGATGGCTTGGGTCAGTGACATGGGGGCGGACTTTACGCCTTGCGGAAGGCAATATCAATTATTTTCGATATTGTTTTGCATTGCTGAAGGGAGAAAACCGCCGCCGGACAACGCATCAGTTATCACAGGCCTTCATAAGGGATTAGATTAAGGCGCCTTACTGGTTACACTCCCGTGTCAGCTTTAGGCCAATCACCGTAAAAGCATTCAAACAGGAACAACAGCATGACCAGCTCCCAACAACGCGCCGCCCTGCAACGCCAGATCTGGGCCATTGCCAACGATGTCCGTGGCGCCGTGGACGGCTGGGACTTCAAGCAGTACGTGCTGGGTGCGCTGTTCTACCGCTTTATCAGCGAAAACTTCGCCAGCTACATTGAGGCGGATGATGAAAGCATCAACTACGCCACACTGGATGACAGCGTCATCACCCCGGCGATCAAGGACGACGCCATCAAGACCAAGGGCTACTTCATCTACCCTAGCCAGCTGTTTGCCAATGTAGCGAAAAACGCCCACAGCAACGACAGCCTGAACACCGATCTGGCCGCCATCTTTGCCGCCATCGAAAGCTCCGCCAACGGCTACCCGTCAGAAGGCGACATCAAGGGCCTGTTCGCTGATTTCGACACCACCAGCAACCGCCTCGGCAACACCGTCAAAGACAAGAACAGGCGCCTCGCCGACGTGCTGAAAGGAGTGGCCGGGCTGGAGTTTGGTGATTTTGAGGGCAGCCATATCG
>JBFHRT010000690.1:0-1629 GCA_041591575.1 Spongiibacteraceae bacterium | reverse complement strand
CCTCCCAGACGATGAATACCAGTCCCGTATCGAGCAGGCGGCCGGCCTGATCGCCAGTGCCGAGGCGCTGCTGATCGGCGCCGGTGCCGGCATGGGGGTGGATTCGGGGCTGCCGGATTTTCGTGGCGACGAGGGCTTCTGGCGCGCCTACCCCCAGTTTCGCCAGCTGGGCCTGTCCTTTGTCGATCTCGCCAACCCCCACTGGTTTGACGAGGACCCGCAGCGTGCCTGGGGCTTCTACGGTCACCGTTTTGAACTTTACCGCCGCACCGAACCCCATGCCGGGTTCAAACTGCTAAAGCGCTGGGGGCAGCGCTGCCCTGCCGGCAGCTTCGTGTTCACCAGCAATGTCGACGGCCATTTCCAGCGCGCGGGCTTTGCCGCCGAGCAACTATTGGAGTGCCATGGTTCCATCAACCACCTGCAGTGCAGCGCATGCTGCAGTGACGCTATCTGGCCGGCCGCGGAGCTGGGGCTGGATGTCGACGAGCAGGCGCTGCGCCTGAGTAGCCCGCTGCCTCGTTGCCCCCACTGCGGCGCGGTGGCGCGCCCCAATATCCTGATGTTTGGCGACAGCCATTGGCTGGCCGGCCGCTTCCAGCGCCAGGCCCAGCGCTACCGCCAGTGGCTGCGAGGGGCCGCAGGGGCGCGGTTGGTGGTGATCGAGCTGGGCGCGGGCAGCGCCGTGCCCACCGTGCGCCACCAGTGTGAATCCCTGCCGGGAGAGCTGATCCGCATCAATCCCCACGACTGGGCCTGCGACCGCGAAGACAGCGTGTCTTTGCCCAGCGGTGCGCTGTTGGCGCTGCGGGCCATTGACGCTAAACTGGCAATTTAGCGTATAACTAACGGCAAATAAGATGGGTTACAGCAATATCGACTTGAGCGGCAAAGTGGCGCTGGTCACCGGCGGCAGCCGCGGCCTGGGTCGCGCCATGGTGCTGGGCCTGGCCAAGGCGGGCGCGGATGTGGTGATCGCCAGCCGCAAACTGGAAAACTGCGAGGCGGTTGCGCAGCAGGTGCGGGCGCTGGGCCGCCGTGCGCTGGCGGTGGCCGCCCATATGGGCGACACCAACAGCCTGGACGGCCTGGTTGCACAGGCGCTGGAGCACTTTGGCCGCGTCGATATCCTGGTCAACAACGCCGGCATCAATGTCGCCGCCGGACCGCTGACCGGTCTCGCTCCGGAGGCGTTTCAGAAAATGTTCGCGGTCAACACGCAGGGCCCCTGGTACCTGGCCTCGCGGCTGGCGCCGCAGATGGGCGAGCTGGGCGGTGGCGCCATCATCAACGTGATCTCGGTGGCCGCCCTCAAGCCGCCGGCCTATATGGGTTTTTACGCCGCCACCAAGGCGGCGCTGCAGGCGCTCACCAAGGTGATGGCCGCCGAGTGGGCACCGCTGAAGGTACGCGTCAATGCGCTGGCTCCCGGCACCTACCACTCCGACCTCACTGATGGCGCCATCGCCACCATGCCCGGCTTCGAGGAGGGCGCCAAGAGCGCCAGTCTGCAGCAGCGCATCGCCGACACCGAGGAAATCGTCGGCCCGCTGCTCTACCTGGCCAGCGACATGTCGGCCTTCACCACCGGTGCTACCCTTGTTTCAGATGGCGGCCATACCGCCATGT
>JBFHRT010000689.1:0-1633 GCA_041591575.1 Spongiibacteraceae bacterium | reverse complement strand
GTCGGCGGTCTCCCCGGACTGGGAGATGCCGATCACCAGGGTGTTGGGCAGATCGAGGCGGTGGCGGTAGCGGTATTCCGAGGCGATCTCGACATCCACCGGGGTAGCGCTGATGCTTTCTATCAGGAATTTCCCCACCATGGCGGCGTGCCAGGAGCTGCCGCAGGCAATCAGCACGACGCGCTGTGTGCGGGCAAAGGCCTCTGACTCGGTGAATTCCGCTTGTGGGAACAGCACGCTGCCGTCGCCGGACAGTGTTTGGCCGCGAATGGTGTTCAGTACTGCCTGTGGCTGCTCGTAGATTTCCTTCAGCATGTAATGGCTAAAGCCGCTCTTGTCGGCGGCGTTCTGTTGCCAGTGCACCTGCATCCGCTCCCGCTTTACCGGCTCGCCATTGAAACCGCTGATTTTCACGCCGGCGCCGTTAATGACCGCCATTTCCTGGTTTTCGAGAATGTGGAAGTCCTGGCTGTGGTGCAGGATGGCGGTGATGTCAGAGGCAACAAAGTGGCCGTCCTCGCCGTAGCCAATCACCAGCGGTGGGCCGCCGCTGCGGGCGACGATGATTTTGTCGGGCTCGTGCTGGCTGATGACTGCCAGTGCGTAAGCGCCCTTGAGCTCGGTGAGCGCCTTCGCGACCGCTGATTCGAGGCCGCCATCGGCACCACAATGCGCCTCAATCAAGTGGGCGATCACTTCGCTGTCGGTCTCGGAACGAATGTGGTGGCCGCTGGACTCCAGCTCGCGCTTGATTTCATGGTAGTTCTCGACGATGCCGTTGTGCACAATGGCCAGCGTCGCGCTGCAGTCGGTATGGGGGTGGGAATTGAGATCGGTGGGTTTGCCGTGGGTGGCCCAGCGGGTGTGGGCGATGCCGAGCTGGCCGGGAAGCGGGGTTTCCTCCAGCAGGCTGCGCAGCCTGGCGCACTTTCCGGCGCTGCGCTGGGTGCCCAGTTTGCCGCCGGCTATTACTGCGATTCCCGCCGAGTCGTACCCTCTATATTCCAGCCGGCCAAGACACTCGAGTAATATTCCTTGCGCTTGCTGTTTTCCCAGATAGCCAACAATTCCACACATCTTTAATAGACAGCTCTGTGGAGTGAATAGATTGCTGACGTAAAGAATATGTTACGTGTGGCTATTCCGCGATCAGGAAATACCCGATATTCGGCAGAGAAAAATCTCTATTCACCGGCGCGGCGGGCGCCGCCCGGGGCTAGCTTTCGCTCGCTGATCACTGCCACTTAGGCGCGTTAACACGCTGATTTTTATCGCTTTGGCGAAGGCGTAATGCCCCGCGAGCGGGGCGCGCTGCGCGCACTGCTGACACCGGGCTTAGCGGCGCGCCGGCCACCAGCGCTGCTGCCGGCTCAGGTAGTAGAAGGCGGCGCCCAGGCTGAGGCCGCGGGCCAGGTTGAAGGCGGTAAAGGCCAGCCACAGGCCGTTATTGCCCCAGCCCTGGCCCAGATACCACAGCGGCAGGTACACCCCGAGCACACTCAGCAACATGCTGTGCTGCATCCAGCGGGTCTGCATGGCGCCGATGAAAATGCCGTCCAGCAGGTAGCTCCACACCGCCACCAGCGGCAGCGCCAGCAGCCAGGGGTAGTAGGTGTCGGCTACCGTGCGCACG
>JBFHRT010000688.1:0-1640 GCA_041591575.1 Spongiibacteraceae bacterium | reverse complement strand
GCGGCCTGGTTGTTGACCTCGCTGTCACCGTAGCCGTCGTCGTAGTCCAGTTCGGCCTCGTCGCGGGGCGCGGGCTGGCGGCTGGGCGGTGGTGGTGGAACCGGCTGGCTGTCGCGCGCGGGGGCGGGGCCAGTCGCGGGGGAGGGGGCGGCCTCCGGCTGCGCGCCGCCGCTGACGGGCGTTGCCGAATCGCCGCTGTAGGCGCCGTCCTCGCCCTCATCGGGGTAGTCGGCAGTGGGGGCGGGTGCGGTTGGCGTGGGCGGTGGTACTGGCTGGGCGGTGGGCGCAATGCCGTTGCCGGCATCGGGGGAGCTCGGCCGCAGTGGCAGGCCACCGGGCCCCGCTGTCGGCTTGGCGCCCACGGTTTTCAGCCGCTCGGCGGTGGTGCCCAGTACCTGGGACAGGGTGGCGCCGGTAAAGCCGGCGGCGAACACAATAGAGGGCGCGCTGTCGGGCAGCTGCTGCGGTGGCAGCGCAAAGCGGGCGCCGCCGGCGGCGGGCGTGGCATAGGCAATAGCGGTGTAGTAGAGCTGGGTGGCGCGCGGCGACTGCTGGGCGAAGGCGCGCAGCACCGCCGGCGGCACATGGAAGGCGCCGCGACTGTCGTCGGCCTCCAGCAGGCCTACGTCTTCGCGGCTGGAGTAAAAACGGTCGGGGTGGCGCTCGGCGGCGCGCGCGGGGTCAAACAGCTGCCGGTCGGTGGTGAGCAGCAGTTCGAAGTAGGGGAGTGCACCGGTTTCCACAAAAAAGCACAGGGAGGGGAAACGGTTGTCCAGCTGGCGGCGGCTGGGGGTGACCCGAACGCTGTCGGGTAAGGACTGGGACGGATGTGCGTTATTTGCCTGTTGCATGGTCATTTCCCTTTCCCTGCATGACTGGCATCCTGGATGAGAGCCTCTACCGCTGCGGGCAGCTCGCTGAGCTCGCGGAAACAGACACGCTGTTCTGCGCCGGCCCCAGCTTCTTCGCCAGGAGCCTGAACACGGCTGACCCAGCCCCGCCACTGCTCGCTGGCGCCATCAATTTCCCGCGGCTCGCGCCGGTAAAGCACCACAAAGCGGTGACTGATGTGAGGCTCGCGAAACGACATGGCTATTCCTCCGTTGTGTGACGCTAGCACCGCGGCCATACGAATCACTCACAGCCCGGTCACAGCGCTCTCACAACAACGGGTATTTCGATTTTTTTCGCTCGAAGCGGGTGTCGCCGGATGTTGGATATAAAGGCGGAATCAGCATTGATGTGCGACTTCAGTCGCACAAGTTTTATCGGCTGAGGGATATGCGCGTACGACTGAAGCCGCAGTGCTGTTTCTGATCCTCCACCATCGTGAACGGCATTCCCCAGAAGGCACGAAGAACCCAAATAGGAAGGACGAGAGCTTGTGCTTGCCCTGTGATAGCAGGTCGCAGGGCCGCTCCGGCAGCGTGAGTGCTGTCTTGGCAGAAGGGATAGGGCGAACCGTTGGGAAGGGCGCGTCAGCCCGATCCCGAGCCCTTGCGCAGTTGGTCGCCGGCATCGATCAACCAGCCGCGAGCGGTTTCCAGGTTGGCCAGCGCCAGGTTGACCTCTTCCAGCGGCGGGCGCCGGGCGCGCCCCGGTTTTTCGGGCCGCGCCGGTTGCCGCTCGGCGGCGGGCGC
>JBFHRT010000687.1:0-1641 GCA_041591575.1 Spongiibacteraceae bacterium | reverse complement strand
GCGGCCATGCTGGCCCTCAATGCCGGCGCCGCGCTGTACGTGGCCGGTGTCGCCACCGACCTCAGGCGCGGTGTGGAGCTGGCCGAGGACCTGATCTACGGCGGCCGCGCACTGGAAAAAATGGGTGAACTGGCTGCTTTCAGCCAAGGCTTGGTGGAAGCATGAGTGGCGGTATGAGTGGCGACACCCCGACGGTTCTCAAACGTATCCTGGCGCGCAAACGCGAGGAGATTGCCGAGCGCTCGGCCCATGTGCCCATCGGCGCACTGCAGGAGCGCGCCAAGTCGGTAGACGCGCCGCGCGGCTTTGTGCGCGCCATGGAAGCCAAACTGGCCGCCGGCCAGTCGGCGGTGATCGCCGAGGCCAAGAAAGCCTCGCCTTCGAAGGGCGTGATCCGCGCCGATTTCGATCCCTCCGCCATCGCCCGCAGCTATGCGACGGGCGGCGCCGCCTGCCTGTCGGTGCTCACCGACGCCGACTTTTTTCAGGGCAGCGAGGCCTACCTGCAGCAGGCCCGCGCCGCCTGTTCGCTGCCGGTGATCCGCAAGGACTTTATCGTCGACCCTTATCAGGTGTACGAGGCCCGCGCTATCGGCGCCGACTGCATCCTGCTGATTGTCGCGGCGCTGGCCGACCAGCAAATGGCCGAGCTCAATGCCCTGGCGCTGGACCTGGGCATGGACGTGCTGATCGAAGTGCACGACGAAGCCGAGCTGGCGCGCTCGCTGCCACTGGGCAACAAGCTGGTGGGTATCAACAACCGCAACCTGCACAACTTCGAGACCTCGCTGGACAACACCTACCGGCTGCTGGACCAGATCGACGACGAGCGCATCGTGGTCACCGAGAGCGGTATTCACACGCCGGACGACGTCGCCGCCATGCGCGAGAAAGGCGTCAACGCCTTCCTGGTGGGGGAGGCCTTTATGCGGGCCGAGGACCCGGGTGCCAAGCTGGCGGAGTTGTTTTTTGAGGGTGGTCGGAAGTCGGAAGTCTGACGTCGGACGCTAAAGGCGAAAGCAAAACGGGCCGCAGATGCGGCCCGTTTTTTTTGGATCAGTGGAATAGCTTTACGTACGTCTCGCGCAATCCCCGTCATCGCGAGGAGCGCTGTTGGCGACGCGGTGATCTCCCTCAGCTCACTGCCAATCTGGTCGAGATTGCCGCGTCGCCTGCGGCTCCTCGCAATGACGGCGCCTGTCTATGGCGCCGCGCCGCGTAGGGTGCGCTGCGCGCACCGCTGTATGCGTCCGACTTCCGAGAGCCTGCCCCGCGAGCGCAGCGAGTGCATTGGGTACCTCAGACGTCCGACTGCTCCAGCTTGCGATTGATATACAGCGCCAGCAGCGTGCACACCGCACCGGACAGCAGATACAGACTAACCGCCGACAGGCCGAAGTGCACCGATAGTCCCAGCGCGATCAGTGGTGCAAACGCGGCGCCGAACAGCCAGGCGAAGTCCGAGGTCAGCGCCGCGCCGGTGTAGCGGAAGCGGCGGGCAAAATTCGCGGTGACGGTGCCCGAGGACTGGCCGTAGGAGATGCCCAGCAGGGCAAAGCCAATCAGGATAAAGGCGTTCTGGCCGGCGGCGCCGCCGCTCATCAGCATCGGCGCGAACAGCGCGAACACGCCGATCAGCGC
>JBFHRT010000686.1:0-1646 GCA_041591575.1 Spongiibacteraceae bacterium | reverse complement strand
GTTTGAAGGTTGCTCCGACGGCCTCTGAAATTTTCTCTATAAGCACTGTTGCTGGCCGTGATAGATCACCGAAGTTAATTAAGCTGCTAGCGTTACTCATGCACACCTCGTCAAAACGACATTGGTCAGATTTCTACGCATCATACTAGCGAAGTAGATTGCGAGCAGCGAGTGTTATGGCACTAAGCCCAACGGGATCTAGTCGAACTACTCATCGACCGAGGGGTAGCGTGAACTTGCCCCGACTTCCTAGACACCAATTTCTCGGCGGCAATCAGCTTCTAATGCTCAAGTCGCGACAAAATTGCGCGACCAAAGAGTCGGAGTGCTTGCTTTGTGAAAAAGCCTCCGTTTGCAATCCGCGCTGTAGTCGGGTTGAATCGCCACCACGCTTCATTACAGGCAACCCATGCACATCATTCCCTTTCAGGCCCTGGCCTGCCCGCTGGACGGCGAGCCGCTGCAGCGCCAGGGCACAAGCTGGCGCTGCGCCCACGGCCACAGCTTCGATATTGCCCGCCAGGGCTATACCCATCTGCTGCCGGTACAGAAAAAGCGCTCGCGCGACCCCGGTGACAGCAAGGCGATGGTGGCCGCACGCCGCCGACTGTTGAACAGCGGCCTGTACCAGCCTATCGCTGAGGCGGTGAGCCGCGCGGCGCTGGCAGGCACCTCCCCCACCGCCACCATCAGCTGTCTGGATGCCGGCTGCGGCGAGGGTTACTACCTGCGTCAGCTGGCCGCGGCTGCCACTGACGGTCCAACCCTGGCGATTCTGGGGTTGGATATTTCCAAGTGGGCGGCGCTGGCTGCCGCCAAACAGGGCAGCGCCGGCGCCGAAGAAGGGGTTAACTGGGTGGTGGGCAGCAATGCCAATCTGCCGGTGTTGCCGGGCACGGTCGACCGGCTATTGTGCCTGTTTGGCTTTCCGGTCTACGCCGAGTTTGCCCGCGTGCTCAAAACCGGCGGCCAATTACTGCAGGTCGATGCCGGGCCGGATCATTTGCGCGAGCTGCGTGAAATCATCTACCCCAGCCTTAAACCGCAAACCCTAGACACGCTAGAGGCACCCGAAGGTTTTAGCGCCCTGCCCGGTGAGACCATCTGCTATACCGCGACGCTTAACGGCAGCGAGCAGATTGCCGACCTGCTGGCGATGACGCCACACCTCTACCGCGCCAGTGCCGAGGGCCGCGCCAGGGCCGCAGCGCTGAGCGAACTCACCGTGACCGTAGAGGCAAAGCTGACGCGCCTGGTGCGCGACGCCCAGTGACCACCTCCGCAGAAAAAGGCAAAGCCCCGTGGCAGATCAGCTGACGCCTTGCAGTCGTTCGGCATCCATAAATGCCCTCACCTCCGCCATCTCTGCCGCATCCCGGTGTTCGGGTCCGCGGCGGCTGTCCAGCATATCGATATAGTTCAGCAGCCCCACTTCATTGAAGGCGTACATGGGGCTGTCACAGGCAAAATCCGGCTCTGCGGCCTGGGCGGCGAAGTTGCAGGTACGGGCGTGGTAGAGCTGCTGGTGCTGGCTGTTGTCGATCAGTAACAGGCCGGGCGACTGGTTGAGCAGCAACCCGCTGCCCTGCGCCAGGCTCGCCGGCAGCAGCTGGCGGTGCAAGGCTTCAATCTCGAGCTGCGGCTGC
>JBFHRT010000685.1:0-1651 GCA_041591575.1 Spongiibacteraceae bacterium | reverse complement strand
GCGTCGCCAGCGCCCCCAGGTAGAGCTGGGCGGCGCCGTCACCGTAGCCCTCGTCGGCCGCGGCCACGGTTTCCAGCAGGGTGCGCACCCGCGGCAGCTGCGCCACCCGGTTCCAGTCGCCGGCCTCCAGCTCGATCAGCGCCAGCCAGCTGCTGGCCAGGGTGAACAGCAGCGGCAGCTGCTCGCGTTCGGCCTCGCCCAGGCCAGCCTGCCACTGGTCATAGGCGACCTGCTGTGGCGGGCACAGCTTGGCAAAGGGTTGGCAGAAGGCGCGCTGGGCGTGAGCGAAGGCCTTGTACAGCAGCTGGGCGCGGCGCTCGTCGGCCAGGTTCTCGCCCTGCAGCTGGGCGTAGGCGCCGTAGAGATCGGCGGCGCTGCGGTGCAGCCCCGGCGGCGGCGCCTCACTGCCGGCGATCATGCCCTCGGTGAGCAGCAGCAAGGTGGGCAGGCTCTCGGCCACCAGCTGGCTGTCGCCCTGGTTGCGGATGGCGGCACCGAGATCATCGGCAAAACCATTGACCCGCCGCTCCACCACGGTGCTGCAGGCACCCAGCAGCACCGTGGCTGACAACAGTAGGGAGGGCAACAGGGCGCTTGCGCCCCATCGCGGGCCTGGCATGGGCAACTCCTTGTGTGGCAGGCCTGTCTTGTTGGTGGCAGGCCATGCCGGGCGTGTGTGCTGTTAGCCTTCGCGGCGGCGCAGGATTTCGCCGCCTCATCGAAAGCGTAGTCCGGCTTGACCGCTTTTGTGGAGAAAACGTAACTTGTCCGCTGGTCGGCGTTCGCTATAGTCCGGCGCACGATCACCGTTTTAATACGACAATAACAGGTCCGCGGGGCGCCACAGTGAGGGCTTTCGCGGCACAGGAGGAAGGCCATGAGCAGCATCGAACTGCCGGAACCGATCAAGATCACCGAACTGCCGGAAACCCCGCTGGAATCGGGCCACGTCAATGAAGCCGAGCTGCCCTGGGTGGATCAGGGCTGGGGCATCGAGATGAAGATCCTGCGGGTCAATCACGACAGCGGCGACTGGGTGATCATGAACCGCTTCGCCCCCGGCACCCAGCTGCCCACCCACCGCCACAGCGGCACCGTGTTCGCCTACACCCTGCAGGGGCGCTGGGGTTATCTGGAAAGCGCCTTCACCGCCACTCCCGGCTCGGTGGTGCACGAGCCTGCCAACAGTGCCCACACCCTCAAGGTGGCTGACGACGCCACCGAACCGGCGGTGGTGATCTTCAACATCCGCGGCAGCCTGGTGAACTACACCGACGATGGCACCATCTGGGGCATCTCCGACGGCCACACCATGCTGGCGGACTACCTGCGCCTGGCCGAGGAGCAGGGCCTGACACTGGACCCCAGCCTGATCCTCGGCTGAGTCCGCCCGCTTTTGCGTCCGGCGTCTGGCGTCAGGCGTCCGACCCGTCGCCGCCGGCAGCTCATGCGATGCCGGCGGTGACGCTGACAGGAACTGCAATTCGTGACACAACTCCCCAATATCGATATCTACAACCCCGACAACTACGTGGCGGCGGTGCCCCACGACCAGTTCAGGCAATTGCGCGACGAGGCGCCGCTGTACTGGCACCCGCACCCGGACGGCGGCGGCTACTGGGTGGTGAGCCGCTACGATGACGTGCGCGCG
>JBFHRT010000684.1:0-1655 GCA_041591575.1 Spongiibacteraceae bacterium | reverse complement strand
CGGCTTTTCCATCCCCACCCTGGCGGAGCGCTTAGGCTTTACCCGGCGCAGTATCTACAAGTTTTTCCCCACCCCCTACGCGGTGCTCAACGAGCTGACCCGACGCCAGCTGCAAGAACTGGAGCGGCGCCTGACGAGTGCCGTGCCGGCGCTGCTGCAGATGTCCTACAGCGACACCGTGGCGGAGATCGTGCGCATCGGCGCCGAGTTCTACAATGGCAGCCCCATCGCGCGCCTGCTGATTCTGGGTGGGCCGGTTACCGACAGTAGCTATCACGCCCAGAACCTGACCCTGAAACTGCTGGGCGACTGGAACCGCAGCGCACTGGCCGCCAGGGGAGTGACACTGCCGCCATCGCCGCCCGATGTATCGACATTGCTGGTGGAGATCGTACTGGCCTGTTACCGCCAGTCCTATCTGCAACACGGCGAGATCATTCCCGCCTACTGCGACGAAGCCGCCTACGCGATGAAAGCCTACCTGTCGCGCTATATCGAGCAACCTGGTTGAGTCCGGCGGCGATCAGGTCGAGTTGCCGCAACGCTCGAGGTAGCTCGCCAGCTTCTGCAAGGTAGCGTCAACGAATTCATTGACCAGGGCTTCCTGCTGCTTCGGCGTGGCGCCCGCGGCAGGCTCACCCTCGATACACAGCTCAATGCGACAGCTCCCTGCCTGCAACGGTGTTACCTGCAGGTGGTAGCGGGGCTTGGTAATGGGCATGGCAAAACTGTCGACAAGCACGCTGACCCGCAGCTCCATGGCCTCGTCGTCGAGGGCGTCCAGGCGCTCGACGCCCGGCTGGCTGTTGGGCGTCCGGTAGAGGTAGCGCAGCATGCCAACGCCCTCCCCTTTGGTTTCGACGAGGCAGAACACACTGGCCAGCCAGGGGCGCGCACCGAAATCACGCAGCACTGCCCACACCTCGTCGGCGGGCTGGTGCAGATCGCGTTCGGCGCAAATTTCCATGGCAGTGTGTCGTAGTGGCTTACCTCTATTGATACTAGCTTGCCAGCAGTGCCGGGTCATTGCCGGAATCGGCAGGCGGCGGTCATCGGTGATTTGTGCGACTGAAGTCGCACATCAAGGCGGGGTCGGTTTTGCGTCAGACGCCCGACATCGGACGCCTGACTTCTAAGCGCTTTATAGCGTCTTCAGATATTCGATCACCGCCCAGCGCTCCTCGTCCGTCAGCGCATCGCTAAAGCGGTGGCCGCCGTTACCGAGGCTGTACAGATGGGTGTTGAGAATCATCCGCGAGCGGATCTGCTGATCAGTGATGATCGGCGGTGTCTGGTAATTGAAAGACGCGTACTGCGCCGCCGCATTCTGGTACGAGGCGTAGAACATGTCCGGCGTGGCCATCTCGTTGGAACAGGGCAGGAACGGCATCTTGAACAGCGAGTTGCTGCATTCCAGCTCCTCATGCTTCCAGCCCAGGCGCTCGAAGTCGTAAGCGGCATAGCTGGAGTCGTAGCCCTCGTTGCGATAGCTGGCCACCGGCAGGAAACCGTCACCCCCCTCAGTGTAACTGCGCTGCCATACGTCGGGACGATCAGAACTCTTCAGCAGGCTCCAGATGTCCGGCACGCTGCCGTTGTGCAGGTAAGGTGCTGCGGCCCAGGCGCCGTACAGCGGCGGTGCCACGTAGCCGCTG
>JBFHRT010000683.1:0-1657 GCA_041591575.1 Spongiibacteraceae bacterium | reverse complement strand
CTGAGTCTGAAGAAAGTGCCGCGCGTGGCCAGCTACCGCGGACTGGTGTTCGGGTGTTTTCGCGATGATGTGGAGCCGCTGGACGACTACCTGGGTGATATGCGCTTCTACCTGGACAGCTTTTTTAATCGCTTTCCTGGCGGTGTGGAGGTGGTTGGCGAGCCCCACAAGTGGCTGCTCAAGGCCAACTGGAAGTTGCCAGTGGAAAACCAGCTGGGCGATGTGGCCCACGGGCCGTATCTGCACCACACACTGCTATCAGACAGCCCCGCGGTTCCCGAAATTGATGAATATGGCTTCAACTGTGTGCCCGCACCGGGCCACGGCGCGGCGCTGCGGCTGATGCCGGCGGATGCCGACCCTGCTGCGGTGGCCTGGGGCTTTGAGGGCCCCGCGGCCTTCAGTGGCTCCAAGGAGCTGACCAGCTACCTGCTGGAGGTGCAGCGCCGTGCTTCTGAGAGGATCGGCCCAGTGGGCGCGCGGATCAAGGGCCTGACTTACGGTGTATTTCCCAACCTGTCACTGTTGTGGTCCAACTCCACGCTGCGGGTCAGCCATCCGCGGGGGCCGGGGCAGGTGGAGTACTGGTCCTGGTGGCTGGTGCCGCGGGAGGCCTCGGACGAGGTTCGCCAGCTGCTGCGCGGCAACTACAACATGATGTTCGGCCCTGGCGGCTTGCTGGAGCAGGAAGACAGTGAGGTGTGGACCCAGCAGCTCATTGGCAGCCAGCTCGATTACATGGACGACAGGCCTTACTACTACGGTATGGGGTTGGGCGAGGAGGGCGAGCACCCCGAGCTGCCGGGGTTGGTGGGTTCTTGCTACAACGAGCACTATGCGCGCCAGTTTTACCGGCGCTGGCGCAGTGAAATCGAGCGCGGACAGCGGGGGGATTAAGTGATGACTCCGATCCAGGCAAAGCTGGAGCTGCAGTATCGGCTCGAGCAGTTTTACTACCGTGAAGCGCGACTGCTGGACGAGCGCCAATACCAGCAGTGGTTGGGGCTGCTCAGCGAAGATGTCAGTTACACCATGCCCTCGCGCCACGTGGCCCAGACTGACAACCGGCTGCGCGGCCGGGAGGACTTTCTGGCGGTGGAGCATGAGCTGTCACCGGCGGGGGCGGGCGGCGCGCCGCTGCGCGAGGAGAATTACTTTGTGCTGGCGATTCGGGTGGAGCGCGCCTTCAAGATGAACTCGTGGGCAGAGAATCCGCCGGCGCGCACGCGGCGCTTTGTTAGCAATGTTGAGTTGTTATCAGAGGGGGGCGATGGTGATTATCAGGTCTGCAGCAACTTTATGCTGCATTACAGCCGCCACGGCCGCGATAACTACACCTATAGCGGGCAGCGCCGGGATATCCTGCGTGAGGTAGATGACAGCTTCAAGATTACTCGGCGCGAAATCATTCTGGATTGGAGCGTGATTGTGGCGCCGACGGTGGGGCTGTTTTTCTGAGGCGCTGTTTTAACGTCAGCCGGCCAAGACATTGACCGCCAGCGCCAGCAGGCCGGTACCCGCAATAAAGGCGGATATGCCGATCAGTGCCCGGCGTAGCAGCTGTTTGTCGGTAATGGCGCTGTCGGGCATTGGTTTGTCGCGCATGGGGGCCTCGCTGTGGCGTGTTGTACAGGAGGTATAGATCAGCGCAGCGCTT
>JBFHRT010000682.1:0-1658 GCA_041591575.1 Spongiibacteraceae bacterium | reverse complement strand
ATGTCCATGCAGTGGCTTCGGTCGCGCCGGCTCAACTACCTGTTGGCCGGTACGTGCATCTATTTTCTGCTCTTTTCCCTGTTGCGCCTGGTGTTTTTGTTCGGCTATTCCGCCGTTGACCCTCTGGCGGCCGTTGAGGTGAGCGGGGAAGCCCGCGAGGCGCTGTGGCGCACGCTCGGCGTGGGTTTTCGCTTTGACCTGCGTCTCGCCATCCTGCTGATGTTGCCGTTGGCGGCACTGGCCTATCTGCCGCGCTTCAACCTGCTGCGCAGCGCTGGCCTGCGCTGGCTGGGGCGGGCCTACCTGGCGCTGGCGACAGCGCTGCTGCTGCTGATTTACTTTGTGGATTTTGGTCACTACGACTACCTGGCGACCCGCATTAACGCCACGGTGTTGCGCTTTGCCGGTGACGCCCAGATCTCGCGCGATATGCTGTGGCAGAGTTATCCGGTGGTGTGGATCACTTTGGGTTGGCTGGCGCTGACGGCGCTGATATGCGCGTTGATGTGTGGCGTCGAAAAACGGACCCTGGATCGACCCGCAGTGGCCATCGGCAAGCCCGCCATCGTCGTCGGTGTGGGGGTGGTGGTGGTGGCCACCTTCCTCGGCCTGCTGGGGCGGGTGAGCAATATCAATATCGAGAACCCGGTGCCGCTGCGCTGGAACGACGCCTTTTTCTCTGGCGATCCGGCGCTGGCCGCGGTCGGCCTCAACCCGGTGATCTATCTTTACGACACCCTGAAGATCTCCCCGGCTCCCTACGACCGCGAGCAGGTGAGCCAGCACTACCCGGAGGTGGCCGCTTACCTGGGCGTGGAGCAACGCGACGCCGAGGCTCTGGCCTTTGCGCGCTCGGTGCGGGTGCAGCCACACCGGCTCAGTGCCGAGCGCCCGCCGAATGTGGTGCTGGTGATGCTGGAGTCACTGGGCGCCAGCCGCGTGGGGGCTTACGGCAACCCGCTGCAGCCGACGCCCAACCTCGATCGCATCGCCGCCGAGGGCTGGTTCTTCAAGCACTTTTACGTGCCGGTCACCGGCACCGCCAAGACCATCTGGGCCAGCATTACCGGCATTGCCGATGTGTCGCGGGAGGAGACCGCCTCGCGCAATCCGCTGATCGCCCGCCAGCACACCGTGATTAACGCCTTCGAGGGATACCGCAAGCTGTATATGGTGGGCGGCAATGCCGGCTGGGCCAATATCGATGCGCTGATCCGCCAGAGCATCGAGGGTGTCGAGCTCTACCAGGAGGGAGACTGGCAGTCGCCCAACGCCGATGTCTGGGGCATTTCCGACCTCAACCTGTTCAAAGAGGCCAACGCCATTCTCAGCGCGTTGCCCGAGGACCGGCCCTTCTTCGCCTATATCCAGACCGCGGGCAACCACCGTCCCTTCACCATTCCCGAAGATAACGATGGCTTTGAGCCGCTGCAGCCGACGGCTGAGGAGCTGCACCGCTACGGCTTCAAGAGCGCCAAACAGTTCAACGCCGTGCGTCTGCTGGATTTCAATATCGGCCGTTTTCTGGAGATGGCGCGGGAAAGCGACTATTTCGACAACACCGTGTTTGTGTTTTTCGGCGATCACAACAACCGCATCACCACGCTGTCGCATATGCCGCCCGCCTTCGAGCAGCTGGGACTGGAGAGCAACCACGT
>JBFHRT010000681.1:0-1661 GCA_041591575.1 Spongiibacteraceae bacterium | reverse complement strand
GGCCTTGTTGTAATCGGGCGAACGGGTATAGGCGAATGCTGGGATTGGCGGAATCGCATAGTGATTGTGGGTGGAGTCACCGTAAACCCGCTTGCCGGAACCGGTGCCATTGGGAAATAGATAGGTATATTTTTTCCAGGTATTGTTAGCGCCGCCAGTCTGGTTGACGTTGATAACGCCGCCACCGACACGGGCATCGTCAGCGTCGCGGCCGACAAAGCTCTCATCGCCGGTGTGCCACCACAATGCGCCGTCATTGGTGGGCATCAGCACTTCCGAATCCATGCTGCCGGAATCGTCGATGGCCAGCAGAATATTGGGAGCAACGCCGGTAGCCAGCGACAGCGGCGTATCGGCAATATCCAGCACTGCCAAGGCAGGCACCGACGCGGCTACCAATAGCACTGGCGATAGCCAGCGCAGGCAACGATCCAGTCCATACAATGTCATGGGAACTCCCTGTTCAATCTCGTCGGTACATGCTCTGCAACACCACCATGGCGGTGTCGCTGACGCCGAAGCCGCGCGCGGTCACTCGATACATCTCAATCGAATCTTGCGGCGTGTCCGCATCCAGTGGCGCCTGCGGGTCGGCAATCGGCGGCAGCTGCTCGATGTAGTACTGCGGCAGAGAGGACGCGCCGCCGCTGTAATCACTGACACTGGCCCAGCCACTGGCGCCGCTGCTGGTCCATTCCGGCGGGTTGCAGGCACTGCCACTGCCCGAACACTGCCGATACAACCCCGCACTGCCATTAAACGGCCCCACCGCGGCCCCCTGCAGCACTAGCTCACCCGCCCTCAGCGCGGCTTCCGCCGCCTGAAATGCGGCGTTGATGTCGCGGGTATTGCCCGCCATTTTTTCCTGCAAGGTGGTGGAGCGCAGAGCGCTGGTGCCGATGATGGTCAGAATCAGCATAAAAATGAGGCTGACCACCAGTGCCGCTCCACGCTGCCTGCGGTAATGAAAATTCGGATACTGCATCGAGTTCTCCTAGGGCAGGCGATTGCGAACGGCCACGGCACTGCTGTACACCTGGCGCAGGCGGCCGTCGCTAGCTACCGCAGCGCCGTTGAAGCTGAGGTTGCTCTGCACAAACTCACCGGAGGCGCCCACCACGTTGTCTTCCAGGCTGTGCAGCAGCAGCTCTATACGCACACTCAGCACCGCCGCCCAGTCGCTGACATCGGCGGCGCTGCGGTACACGTCGATGCTGCGATCGCCATCGCTGTCTTCGCCGTAGCTCAGCTGCATGTTTTCTACCCCCTCGACCAGCTCGTAGGCCACCGGCGCCGCGCCACCGCTGCCCAGTCGCCGCGCCTGCACCCACAGCGCGTGAATGGGCTTGCCGCCGGCGGTACGGCGGCCGGTGTCGCGAACGAAATAAGCCAGCGACTGGAAGCCAAACACTTCGGCATCGGGGCCGTAGGCCTTGCTCAGACGGTTAGTGGTGTTGAGGTTGTTGGCGTGGGCCAGGGTGACGCGGCTGTCGCTCTGGTTGGCCGACACGGAGGTCGCCCGAAACAGATCGGCATCGATGCAGTCGGTGACGAACACATAATCCCGCTGCACCAGGCCATTGGGGTTGCCGTCGATCTGGATATTGGCGTTGTCCGCCGTCATATTGCCGGTGAGTCGCGCGCCGGGCACCGCCGCGCGC
>JBFHRT010000680.1:0-1664 GCA_041591575.1 Spongiibacteraceae bacterium | reverse complement strand
GTCCTGCGCGGTCAACAGTGCGAAGAAATGAAAGTTAGTGATATTGCCGGTGCCGCGCACCTTGCTGGTGACGCCGTAGGCTTCCAGGTTGGGGTTGCCCATCATGGTCCAGTCGCGGGCGATGACACCGAGATCACTGAGGCTGTTGTTGCCGTAGATGGCGCCGGGCACGCCGGGCTCACCGGGTTCGCCCACCTGGCCACTGTGGCAGATATGGCAGGTGGCGCCCAGCTTGCCGGTCCAGCTGCCGTCGGGGTTGCGCAGCTGGGTCACCGCGGTGGGCAGCTGGCCGCTGCCGCCGTTGGTTTTTTCGGGGTCTTCACCCGGCAGCGGGTAGGGGTTGCGCTCAGGCCCCAGCACCACGCCCCAGCGCTCGGCCACCAGCTCGTCAAAATTTTGCGGGCGCTCGCTCAGGCCCCAGATCTGCCACAGGCGGTTGTAGTTCTCGGCGGAAATGGTCAGGAAGCCGTCCTCGGTGCCGGCGTGGGCGGTGCCCGCCCCCACTGCGCCGTTGCCCTTGAGCAGAGTGGCGCCGCGGGCGATGCGTTGCTTCCACTGGCCACAGGTAGTCGGCGCCCGATCTTCTGGACCGGCGTCGACGTGGCAGTTCTTGTACCAGGCGTTGAAATACACCGCCTTGCCTTCGTTGACGCCAGGCTGGATCAGGCTGACCGGGTTTCTAGGCAACAGCTCACTATCAGGCTTGTCCTTGCAGTGCTCGGACCAGGCGTGACCGCCACGGGCACTGCCCAGTAGCGGGTACTGCTCGACATCGACGCCACCGCGGTGCTCACAGTTGTCGGGGTCATCCCAGCAGGTGAGCAGGCTGCGCATGGCCTCATGGGCCGCGCTAGTTACCGGC
This sequence comes from Spongiibacteraceae bacterium, assembly GCA_041591575.1. Lineage (GTDB taxonomy): Bacteria > Pseudomonadota > Gammaproteobacteria > Pseudomonadales > Spongiibacteraceae > JBFHRT01. The sequence goes on along the minus strand of JBFHRT010000680.1, from coordinate 802 downwards.
CACAGTGCGCCGCCGCTGTGCTCGCTGCTGGCGGGTACAGTCAGCAGGCGATTGCCATCCACACCCCGGCCCAGTGCAAACCAGGCCTCGCGCAGGCGGTCGTAATCCTCGTCCGGATTCTGACTGAGCAGAAACAGATTGCCGCCTGACTGGTCGGCGGTGGCGCCGCGCTGGTGACAGCTTCGGCAGCTGTCCAGGTTGGGCTGCACTGAGCGCGCAAAAAACTCGCTTGCGCCGGCACTGCCACCAGAGCCGCCATTGCCGGCATCGCCGGAGGCCGCCCCCTGAGGCGAACCGCTGGAGCCACCGCCCTTACAGCCGCTGAGGATCAGAATCAGGCCCAGCGCCAGCAGGCGGCCTACGCTCATTGTGTTACTGCTTGTCTTCATGGTTGTCGCCTGTCGACCAACGCCATCGCGCATTTAAATTATTGTTAGAGACTGCCCAAATGCGCCCGGTGCCGATAGACCCAGTGCGCCAGCCGCTGCACGGCTGCGCCAGTGTAGCGCCAGCCTGTCGCCGACAATGACGCCAGCGTCACAATACGGTGCAACGGGCTTACTCGGGGGCGCCACCGGCTAATGCGGCTTCGCGCGCAGCCGCTCCCCTGCGGGCGGAGCCGCAGAAGAGTGGGGGCGAGTTGGGAGAATGTGGCGCGCGATGCGGTGCGCACGGCGCACCCCAATGCCATTAACTTAAGGCGCTCTCTGCGATTTTCATCTTGTCGATTGCGGCACCGATCCCTGCTGTAGGCCGGAATAAGCGCTATTAGCGTTTCCGGCGAACGTCCGCAACGCAAGCT
>JBFHRT010000679.1:0-1664 GCA_041591575.1 Spongiibacteraceae bacterium | reverse complement strand
GGTGCAGGCGCTGGGTGAGCAGCTGGCGTCTGAACTGGGGCTGGAGCACCGCTTTATCGATATCGATAACCCGGTGTGAATAGACGTCGTAGGGCGTAGGGCGTAGAGGCGGAAGCGGGGGCGGTGCGCCCCCGTTTTTCTTGTTGAGGCAGGAGGCGTTCAGGCGCCGGTTTGTACCGGCGGCTGCGGGTGTTCGTCGCGCGCCTTCTTTTCCAGGCCGAAATCTTCTTCCAGTGCGCCCTTGCGGCCGGGGGTGTGGGGGGCGTAGTCCAGCGGCGGCTCGATGACCTGGGGCTGGTCGTCACCTTCCAGCACCGGTCGGCCCTCGGGTAGCGGTTGCAGCGGGCTGATGCCGTGGCTGGTGAGGTCGCGCGCGCTCTGCACAATATGGTTGTGCACGTCGCGGTAGCTGCCGGCTAGCTGGTTGAGCAGCTCGGCGGTCTCGTTAAAGTGGCCGTTGACCTGTTCCTGGTAGTCCTGCTGCTGCCGTTGCAGCTGCTGGATATGGCTCTCGAGGTCCTTGCGGTCCTGGCGCTGCGGCGCGAAGCGGTGCAGTGCCCAGGCGCCGAGCAGACAACCCAGGGTGAGGCTGCCGAGTGCCACCATGGCCAGGGTGCTGGTGTCGTACACGTAAAATCCTCCAAAACAACTGCGGCGATAAGCTTGGGGCTAGTATAGCGATTCCCGTCTTGTAGGACATCGGCGCCCGTAAAAAATTGCCAATTGCGGTGCGGCTGGGTAAAGTTGCCGCCTCTCGGCACGACGATGATGGTTTGAGTGATATGGCGACCCCGCTGGAGCGCTATCAGCTGGACTTGCAGCGCGATGGATTTTCCCACGATGTGGCGCAGGAAAAGGCGGTGCAGTGCCTGCAGCGGCTCTATGATGAGCTGGTGGAGGCGGAGCAGACCGAGCGCGCGGCCAGCGTGGTGCAGCGCCTGCTGGGCAAATTTCTGCGCGATGAGTCGGCAGAGCCCATCCGCGGCCTCTATTTCTGGGGTGGGGTAGGGCGCGGCAAGACCTATCTGATGGACACCTTCTACGAGGCGCTGCCCTTCGAGCGCAAGATGCGCGCCCACTTCCACCGCTTTATGCAGCGCGTGCATCGTGACCTCAAGCAGCTCAGCGGTGAAAAGAATCCGCTGCAGCTGGTGGCCAAGCAGATCGCCGCCGAGGCGCGGGTGATCTGCTTTGACGAGTTCTTTGTGTCAGATATCACCGATGCGATGATTCTGGCGGGCTTGTTTGAAGACCTGTTCGAGCGCGGTGTGGTGCTGGTGGCTACCTCCAACATTGTGCCCGAGGAACTCTATCGCGATGGACTGCAGCGAGCGCGCTTCCTGCCCGCCATCGATCTGGTCAAGCAGCACACCCGGGTGGTCAATGTCGACGGCGGCATCGACTACCGCCTGCGCACCCTGGAGCAGGCCGAGCTCTACCACCACCCGCTGGATGCGGCTGCCGATGTCAGCCTGCGCCAGAGCTTCGAACAGCTGGCCCCCGAGGCCGCCAGCGCCGATCTCGAGCTGGAGGTCGAGGGGCGGCCGATCCGTGCCCGTTTTGTCGCCGACGATGTCGCCTGGTTCGATTTTGCCGAGCTCTGTGACGGGCCGCGCAGCCAGAACGACTATATTGAGCTGGCGCGCGTGTTTCATGCCATACTG
>JBFHRT010000678.1:0-1665 GCA_041591575.1 Spongiibacteraceae bacterium | reverse complement strand
GGGTAGGCATCGGCGAGTGTCCTCGTGGCAGTGGCCGGGGGTGCAACGAAAAGCCAATAACGCTTGCGGCTGGCAACAACAATAACGCGAACGGAGTGAGCTGGGAATGAGGCAAAACTGGCGACTGCTGGCGGGTCCGCTAATCGCGCTGCTGGTGCTGTGGCTGGCCGACGGCGGACTGTCGGCGCCGGCCCGAATTACGCTGGTGGTGACGGCGCTGTGCATCAGCTGGTGGCTGCTGGAGGCGCTGCCGATGGCGGTCACCGCCATGCTACCGCTGGCGCTGTTTCCATTGACTGGGGTGGTGAGTAGCGATGATGTCGCTCATGCCTACGGCAGCCCCATCATCCTGCTGATGCTGGGCGGCTTCGTGCTGTCGCGGGCAATGGAGCGCAGCAACACCCATTATCACCTGGCGCTGATGGCGCTGCACGCGGTCGGCAGCGGCAGCGAGCGGCGGCTGGTGGTGGGCTTTATGCTGGCGTCGGCCATGCTCAGCATGTGGATCTCCAACACCGCCACCACCTTGATGCTGCTGCCGGTGGCATTGGCACTGCTGCAGAACCTGCGCGCGCCGGAACTGGGGGTGCCGCTGATGCTGGGCATCGCCTATGCCGCCAGCATCGGCGGCATCGGCACCCCGGTGGGCACGCCGCCCAACCTGGTGTTTATGCAAGTCTACGCCGATACCTTCGGCCGCGAGATCGGCTTTGTGCAGTGGATGGGCTGGGCGCTACCGGTGGTGGCGCTGCTGCTGCCGGCGGCGATGCTGTGGCTTACTCGCGGGCTGTCGCAACCGCTGGCCGCCGAACTGCCCGAACGGCTGCCCTGGAACGCCGAGCAGCGGCGGGTGCTGGCGGTGTTCGCCCTCACCATTCTCGCCTGGGTGACGCGCAGTGAGCCCTTCGGTGGCTGGTCGGCCTGGCTGGGGCTGCCCGGCGCCAGCGACGCCACGGTGGCGCTGCTGGCAGCGGTGGCACTGTTTGTGGTGCCGGACGGCCGCGGCGGTCGGTTGATGGACTGGGAGCACGCGGTGCAGATTCCCTGGGGTATTCTGCTGCTGTTCGGCGGTGGCCTTTGCATCGCCAAGGCCTTCGCCAGCTCCGGGCTGTCGGCAGTGATCGCCGACCAGCTGCAGGGACTGGCGGGATTGCCGCCGTGGGCGCTGCTGCTGGCACTGTGTGCCTCGGTGACGCTGCTTACCGAGGCCACCAGTAATATGGCCACCGCCTCCCTGCTGATGCCGCTGCTGGCGGCTGCGGCACTGGCGATGGGGCTGGCACCGGAAACGCTGATGGTGCCGGCGGTGATCAGCGCCAGCTGCGCCTTTACCCTGCCCATCGCCACTGCCCCCAACGCCATTGTTTACGGCAGCGGCGCGGTGCTGATGCAGCGCATGGCGCGCGAGGGCATCGTGCTCAGCGCCATCGGCGCGCTGATTATTGCCGGGCTGTTTGCGCTGCGCGCCTGAGCGCGGCCGGCAAAAACTGGCCTATTCGGTCATTTGCGCAATTTATGGGCGGTCGTGGCGTATTTTGCCAGCGATCTGTCTGTATTTGTCATTGTTTATCCCCGGTGGCCCGGTAAAGTACGCTCATCGACAGAAAGCCCTGTGCTCTGTCCGGGTATTTGCCGCGGCCGCCGGCCGCGATATCACAGAAGAGG
>JBFHRT010000677.1:0-1665 GCA_041591575.1 Spongiibacteraceae bacterium | reverse complement strand
GAGTCTGCACCCGCGCAGGCGGCGCTGGCCCACAATTTGTAAACAGACCCCCGTGAAAGCAGCACATGTGGAAGCTTTAGCCCGCCTACCGGCGGGCTTTTTTTTGCAAGCGCGATGGCTATCGCGAGACGCTGGGCGGAAGACGGGAGTAGGGATAGGGAGACGGGAGACGCAACTGCGCTGCGCCAATATAACCGTTGTAGCTGCGGCTTTAGCCGCACACAAAGCACCGTTGCCCATTCCCTGTGCGGCTTAAGCCGCAGCTACGGCGCCGCCTTTCATCCTTCCCGGTCAAATTCCCAAAAGTGCGCCGGACCAATCATACCGCGGCCTCATCCGAGCCCATCGGCATCACAGCAATGCATTGGCACAGACAGTCGCAACGGCACGCCTACTTGCGACCGTTAACCATTATCCGGCAATGCTGAAGGTTGTGGGCGCTCAGTACACCCCGGCAAGGCGGCCGAGCATGATGCTGAAGATGGAAAAGCCGGTCACGACGGCGGTGAGAATCAGCAGCAGCTTCAAAGGCTTGAAGGGCTTGCGCTCGACGTCATTGACGCCGCTCTTGAGGAATTCGTCGACCTTGGCCTGGTCTTCGGGGGAGAGTTTCGGTGCTTGGGCCATGACTTGATCACGCGACATAACTCGGGGGCGCTATTATCCCACCGAGTCATGCCGCGTGGCCAGTGCCAGCTTAGATGGCGAAGGCTGCTTCCGGAATCGCCATCAGCGGCTCGCTGCCGGCGCGTACCGATTCGCTCAGGGCGTAGGCCTGGGGCAGCAGGCGGCTCATGAAGAAGCGCGCGGTGTGCAGCTTGCCAGCCAGGAAGCTGTCATCGCTGTCGCCGTCCAGCGCCACTTCCGCCATCTTCGCCCACATATAGGCGTAGAGGGTGAGGCCGGTGGCGTGCAGGTATTCCACCGAGGCGGCACCGATGGCGTAGGGGTCGTCGCCGGCGCTGTCGAGCACGTAGCGGGTCAGGCCATCGAGGTTGTCGACGGCGCGGGCCAGCGGCTCCAGGAACTCGGCCATGCCCGCCTTGGCGCCAGCGATTTCGCAGTAGGCGCGGATTTCATTGAGCAGTTCCACCAGGTTGCGACCGCCGTTGGCGGCAATCTTGCGGCCCATCAGGTCCAACGCCTGGATACCGTTGGTGCCCTCGTAGATCTGGCTGATGCGCACATCGCGCACCAACTGCTCCATGCCCCACTCGCGCACGTAGCCGTGGCCACCGAAGCACTGCTGGCCCAGCACGGTGCCTTCCAGGCCCTTGTCGGTGAGGAAGGCCTTGGCCACCGGAGTCAGCAGTTCCACCAGACCGGCGGCGCGCTGCTTGGCCTCGCCCTCGCCGAACTTGGCGGCATCCAGCTGCTGGCCGACGTAGACCGCGAAGGCACGGCCAGCTTCGACATAGGCCTTCTGGGTCAGCAGCATGCGGCGCACGTCGGGGTGCACGATGATGGGGTCGGCGGCGCCATCCTTGTTGACGGCACCGGCCGGTGAGCGGCTCTGGATGCGGTCCTGGGCGTATTCCAGTGACCACTGGTAGGCCGCGGCGGCGGCGCCCAGGCCCTGTACACCCACTGACAGACGCTCGTAGTTCATCATGGTGAACATGGCGGCCAGGCCCTTGTTCACTTCGCCCACCAGGTAGCCTTCGG
>JBFHRT010000676.1:0-1672 GCA_041591575.1 Spongiibacteraceae bacterium | reverse complement strand
CCCGCGCCCTCACTGCAGCAGTGCGTGGACTATATCGGCGCCACCGGCGCGGCAATCCACCAGCGCTTTGGGGCTTAGCGTTGCCGCACTAGTACGGGCGGGTGCCGCAGGCGCGGCGAAAGGCGGTAGGGGTGGTGCCGGTCCAGCGCTTGAAGGCATTGTGAAAGCTGCTCTGCTCGGAGTAGCCCAGCATGAAGGCGATCTGCCCCAGCGATAGCTGGAAATCGCGCAGATAGCGCTCGGCCTGCAGCCGGCGCAGCTCGTCGAGCAGCTCGCGGAAGGCGCGGCCGTGTTCAGCCAGCCGGCGCTGCAGGGTGCGCGCAGTGGTCTGCAGCGCTTGCGCCGCGTCGGGCAGGGTGGCGCGCCCCACCGCCAGCCCCTGCAGCAGCACCCGCTCCAGCTCGCGCAGGAAGTCATCGCCACCGGCTAGCGCACGCAGCGCCGCCTCAGCCTGTTCGGCCAGCAGCCGCTGCATGGCCGGGTCGGCGGTGGCGATGGGCGCCGACAGATGCTCGGCCGGGCACAGCAGTTTGGTCTCGGGCTGGTCGAACAGACAGGGCTCGCCGAAGAAATCGTCGTAGAGCGCGCGATCGGCCGGTGCCGGAAACGGAAAATGCGCCTGGGCGGTGAAATCCTCGCGCCCGGTGAGCCAGCGGGTGAAGCGGGCGCGGGCCGCCAGCTGCAGCTGCGCCATCGCGACCGGCGCCGGCGACGGGTGTGCCCACTCCCACACCAGCTCGAAGCGCTCGCCCGCCAGCCGCAAGCGCGCATAGCTGATATCACCCACCAGCCGCGAGTAGCGCTCCAGCTGCGTCGCCACCTCGGCCAGGGTGGCACAGCTCATCAGCACATAGGCCAACAGGCCGAGGTGGGCGGGCTGCATGTCCATGCCCACCCGCAGCGGCAGCGCGTTATCACCGGTGACCGCAACCGCCTGCTCGATGGCTCCCAACCAGCGCTGCAGCGGTATCTGGCTGCGCTCCTCGGGGCACTCGAGCTCGGCCACCAGCGCCTCGCCGTAGAGCTGGCGCGGCTCGATGCCGCGGCCGCGCAGGTGGTCCAGCAGCGAGCGCGCGTAGGCCGCACTCACCCAGCCCTGCGCCCGCCCCTCCCCCTGATCCGCTCTGCTCATGGCGTAAAATCCGAATACTTTGGCAGCCACCAACAATACGTCACATCACCACAACGACACAATCGGGGAATATCAGTGTAGCGTCCGGTATTAATGCGCTACATAGCGAGCCGCCAAGGGGTTAGCCGCAAGGCGCGTCTTCGAAGGCATAGTGGGCCTACGTCGAGGAGACGCAACGCCGCGGATGGCCCCTTGGCGGCTCGCCCAAAGGGAGCGGCCCAATTGGCGCCCTACTTCGTTGCCAACCTTGCCCATAGTCCCACTATGCGCTGCGGTCGGCGCCTCGTAGGACACCAATTGGGCTAGCTCTAGGCAGCGCATTAATACCGGACACTACACTCGGCATTGTTTGCCCACTGCGATCAGCTGGAACCCTCTGTGGGGAGTGACCGACCATGACCATAACAAGCCTGCGCAACACCCTCATCGCCACCACCCTGGGCCTGTGCCTGGCTGCCTGCAACGGCGGCAGCAGCAACAGCAGCAGCGGCCCGATCGGTGGTGGTGGTGGCGCTGGCGGCAACGATGGCGGTGACGGTG
>JBFHRT010000675.1:0-1677 GCA_041591575.1 Spongiibacteraceae bacterium | reverse complement strand
CATTGCGAGGAGTGTGACCGCGCTGTTAAGCGGTCCCGCGACGCGGCAATCTCGTCCAGTTTGGCAGCGGCCCGATGGAGATCGCCACGCTGCGCTCGCGATGACGAAAAAGTTAAAAGCGCTGCACTAACCCCCGAATCAGCCCGCCACCTCGGCAACAAAAATCACCGACAACAACTCACCGCTCTCGGGATGGCGCGGCTCACGCTGCGCACACAGGCGCAGCCCACAGTCGGCCAGCAATTTTCGCCAGCTCGCCAGACTGCGACAGTACCAGGGCGCGGCACGGCCAAAATCGCCATCCAGCCCGGCCCAGCTGCCCTCGCGCCAGCCGTCGTCCGCGGGTGCATCGACACCAGCCACGGCGGGGTGCAGGGTCTGGATAAATAATGCAGCGTTGGGCGCCATCAGTGCCGGCAGTGATGCCAGCAGTTGCGCCACCGAGTCCTCGCCAAACAGTGAGAAATTGCATACCAGCGCATCGAACGGCCCCGACAGTTTGCCGGCGGCGATATCGGTGTAGCTGGCGACCTCAAAGCGGGCATCGCCAGAACCGCTTTCATCGCGGGCGCGCTGGATCAATTCGGGCACCACATCCACCCCCAGCACCGTCATGCCACGCGCCGCCAGCGCCCGCGCCAGCCAACCCTCGCCGCAACCGATATCCAGCACCGCGCGCGGTGCGCGCTCGCACACCGCCTCGACAATGGCGGCATCGGTGGCCAACCGGCGACTCTCGATGCGGCGCTGGCGCACGGCATCCGTCCAGGGCTCGGCATTTTCCTGCCAGGCCTCAACAATACGCGCTTCATTCACCGTCGGTTCCATACCATGATCACCGCAAGTTCTACCCCGTGCACACATCAACCGTCGCTATCCCGCCGCTGCGACGGCCAGCTGGAGAACGCAAGAAAATACAGAAAGATGATATTGGCCAGCGGCAGCAATACCAGCAGACTCAACCAGCCGGAGTAGCCGGCGCGCAGGCACAGTTTCCAGAACGGCGGCAGCACGATGGCCGCCACAATCAGAATACCCAGGGGATGCTGTTCCATAGTGACCTCACAAGGTGATATTCAATGCGCTGACCAAATGATGATATCCAGCAAAGTTAGCAGGGCCAGCGCTACTATCGCCAGTCCGACGACTGCCGCGGGCAGAAAGCGCAGCTTCATTCCCGGCTCGACGTATGCCCTCGCAGGGTTACCCGGTTGGTAATACACATATTGCCCCAGTTCGCCGGAGACCACCCGGCCGAGGTGGGCTTGAGCCTTATCCTTCGTGGAGAACACCGAAAGATTGAATCCATGGTAGTCCAGCTCGTAACGCTGGCCCGCAATGTGGTACACCAGCAGGGTATAAATCGTGTAGTAGACGCCACCGCTATTATGGCCGCGGCAGCGGATCACCTCGCCTCGCGCCACCTCAAAGCTAGCCCTTGGCCAGCTATGAGAGAACGCTGAAAAATACAGCTCTCGCAGCGAATCTACCGCCATTACAGCGCCCAGCACCATCAGCAGAACTAATGCAATGTCAATTGCCAAAGGACTCTGACTGACCACGGCACTAAGCACAGTGGCCATAAATAATACAAACCAGATTAGAAAGAACGTGGTTTGTGCACTGCGGCTCTTTGTGGCGGTGCGGATGCTGAATTTAACGGCCATGATGATGCCT
>JBFHRT010000674.1:0-1677 GCA_041591575.1 Spongiibacteraceae bacterium | reverse complement strand
GGTGCTCATGATTCACCTCCCCTGGGTATCGATGCGCGCTCCAAACTGGGGACCCAGGGCCCCTCGCGCGGTCCGGTGTTGTAGTGGTCTGCAAATTCGTCGCTCAGCGCCCGCCCCTCGAACAGGTTGATCCATACTCGCAGCAGCAGGCGTTTTTGGCTGGCGCTGTCGCCGTCGACGAAGGCGTCGCGGGTGTGCAGTACGGAGTGATTGCTCAGCAGCAGCAGGTCGCCGCTCTCCAGCGCCACGCGCAGGCCGAATTCCTCTCGCTTGGACAGCATCACCAAGTAATCGATGGCGGCCAGTTCCCGCGCCGACAGTGGCTCCACTCCCGGCAGCTCGGGCGCGGTCTTGATGGCCTTTTCGTTAAAACGCACGCTGAGCCGGCCTTGGTGATGGCTGAATACCGGCACCCGGTGGCGGGTAATGTCGCGCCACTGGCCGGGCGGGCCGTTGCCGCGAATGTTGTAGTGAAAACCGCGGTGCAGCGGCTCCAGGTATTCGGGATGGGTTTCGACAATGCGGTTGTAGATTGCGATTGCACTGCTAAGGGTGTTGACGCCGCCCTGCGGCGCCGGGCGAATGCACAGCAGGCCGATAACGTCGCCGGAGTCGCAGTGCGGGGTCAGCTCGGCATTGGTGGTATAGCCGCGCACCCGTATGTCGTTGTAACTGAGACCGCGGTCGGCAACCCGGTCGATTACGGTGCCGGCGGTGTCCTGTACGATCAGCCGGCCCAGCCTGGCGGCGAGGCCGGCGCAGAGGTAGTCGAGCTGCTCCACGCTCAGGCCCGCCACCGGAACTCCTTTCAGTAACACAATGCCGCGGCCCTGTTCCAGTTGCGCCGAGATCTCGCCCAGGCGCGGCGCCAGCCGCGGCAGCGGTAGCTCGGGCACACTGTCGCGATCAAAGGCCAGCGCCTCCGGCGCCGACGGCAGCTTCGCCCCCACTGCCCGCAGCTCGCCGGCCTCCAATGCCGTCAGCCGGTACACCCAGGAATGATCCCGCTCCAGCTCCCGGCGCGTCCAGGCGCTGGGGTGATCGATGCGGGAATAACTGCCATTGCCGTTCACTGCGAGCTTATTCACGGTTACCTCCGCCTCGGCTGTCGCCGGTTTAGCGCTGCCCGCCTGTCGGACGCGCCGCGCCAGCCCCTCTGAACCCTGACGCAGCTCCCTGCCGACCGCGCTTACCCAGGGCTGGAGGTCATCGCGATCAAACACTGGAAATACCCACTCGATATTGCGCAAGCTGCGTAGATAGCTGGCAAAGTTCTGCGGATAGCGCCGCCTGGCGTCGAAGAAGGCGCGCAAATCCCACAACGGCGACCAAAAGCCGACGCCCTCGCGGAAGTCTAGGGCCTTTTCCACGGGTTGCCGGGTGAGATGGCGATAGACCAGCATGGCGGAGTCGATGCCGCTGCGCAGCAGCTGCTCCTGGGGTGCGGTAAAGCGCGGGTTGCACTCCATCAGCTTGAGCTGTCCGTCGCGGTCGTCGTACTTGAATTCGACATTGCCGAAGCCAACGTAATCGATGTGGCGGAAAAAGCGCATGCCAAGTGCTTCGACTTCCGGCAGCCTTTCGGTAACCTGCAGCGTGCCCATGCCGGAGTTAACCGGCAGCCGCCGCACACAGTTCTTGGTGAAGCGCAGCAGCAGCTCGCCGCTGGCATCCAGG
>JBFHRT010000673.1:0-1679 GCA_041591575.1 Spongiibacteraceae bacterium | reverse complement strand
CTGAACCAGGAGGGCACCGTGCTGCTGGAAGTGGTGCTCAAGCGCAGCGGCGACATCCTGTCGGTGAAAATCCTGCAGAGCGCCGGCTATCCGGCACTGGACGACGCCGCGGTGAAAGCGGTGGAAAAAACCGCACCCTTTGACGCGCTGCCCAAGGGCATTCCCGGAGACAGCGCCGAGTTCACCCTGCCCTTTACCTTCCAGATTTCCAGCTAAGCCCAAGCCCGCCGGCGCCTAGCGGTGCCGGCAGCGCCTCACCCAGTGAGCAGCGCGCGATAGGCGCGCGTCACTTCCTCACCAAAACACACAAACAACACCCGCTCCAGACCGCTGCCCGCAGCGGCCTGGCGCACGGTGCTCACGGCAATATCCGCCGCAGCGGCAATGGGGTAACCGTATACCCCGCAGCTAATGGCAGCAAAAGCGAGACTCTTTAGTCCGCGCTCCGCGGCCAGCTCCACACTGCGCCGATAGCAACCGGCCAGCAGCGCCGGCTCGCCGGCGCCCCCTCCCCGCCACACCGGCCCCACCGCATGAATCACGTAGCGGCAGGGCAGATTAAAGGCCGGGGTGATCTTGGCGTCGCCGGTGTCGCAACCACCCAGCTCGCGACAGGCCGCCAGCAACTGCGGGCCGGCGGCGCGGTGAATGGCACCGTCCACCCCGCCGCCGCCCAGCAGTGAGGTATTGGCGGCGTTGACGATGGCGTCGACATCGAGGGTGGTGATATCGCCCTCGAATAGCTCCAGGACCGGTGACGACTTGTCTGCGCTCACGGGGCACCTCCGGAACAAGGAAACTCTTTGAGTATATGCAGAACGCTGGACGGGAGACGGGAGACGGGAGACGCTAAAAGCGGTCAGAAGTCGGACGTCGGACGCTTAACGGCAACAGCGGCAGCATCCGGCGCTAGAGGCATTGAATAAGGTGAACTGCGGCATCAGGAGATCGCCGCGTCGCGCCGAGGCGCTCCTCGCGATGACGGGCAACCTTTTACTCCGACAAGTTCTTACGTCATTGCGAGGAGCCGAAGGCGACGTGGCAATCTCCGCCAGGATGGCAGAGCGTCCGGGGGCGCTCAGAATTCCCGCACGGCGCACCGCTTTTGCGTCTCCCGTCTCCCGTCCAGCGTCTCCCGTCTATCACTCCCACCAGGGATAGAACGGCGGCATATCACTCGAGGTTCGCCCGGGAAACGCCGCCTGGCGCTTGTCCCAGAAGGCCTGCACGCCCTCGCGGCCATCCACCCGGCTCTGGTAGAACATGGCCAGCGAATCCACCTTGTGCGCCGCCAGCGGGTGCGGCTCGGCCGACAGCCGGTACATCATCTGCCGCGACAGTGCGACCGCCACCGGCGCGGTGTTGTCGGCAATGCGACGGGCGATGCGGTAGGCCTCCTCCAGCAGCGCCTCGGGGGCGTGCACGCTGCGCACCAGGCCACCGCGCAGCGCTTCCTGGGCGTCAAAGATATCAGCGCTGTAGATCCACTCCAGCGCCTGGGACATGCCCACCACCCGCGGCAAAAACCAGGAGGAACAGGCCTCGGGCACGATGCCCAGCTTGTTGAACACAAAGCCGAAGCGCGCCTTGTCGGAGCACAGGCGAATGTCCATGGCCAGGGTCATGGTGACGCCGATGCCCACCGCCGGGCCATTGATGGCGGCAATCACCGGTTTCTT
>JBFHRT010000672.1:0-1682 GCA_041591575.1 Spongiibacteraceae bacterium | reverse complement strand
CCTGCGACGGCGCCCCGAAGGGGTGAGCGCGCAGCGCGAATCCATCCCTCCCGACCTACACCCCCAATAGGCAGCTCCACGTCGGATTTTCCCTCTATCCAAGCACCGCCAATAACTCTCGCAGGTTTCGACTTCTCGCGTAGCGATTGCGACGCCGGGGCCCCGCACCAGTACACCGAAGGGGGCAAGCGCGCAGCGCGAATCCATCCCTCGCTCACCACCATATATCAAAAAGCCCGACTTTGAGCCGGGCTATTGGTTTTACGCACACGGCGCCTTGGCATGGTTACAACGGAGCAGCTCCGCTAGCACCGGCCTCATTTTCCGCGCTCGCGCCTCCCGCCAGCGCCGCTTCTGCATCACCACCATCAGGCCCTGCTTGCTCGCCATCGCCGGCCGCCGCCTCGTCAACCGCATCGGTGCTTTGGTCTACGGCTGCGACAAATTCAGCAGCGCCCTCGGCCGCGGCATTATCCGCCTCAGCGGTAAGCGGAGCCGTCTGCTCGGCTATGCTGGGAGGCTCGCCGTCACCACCGCCGCCGTCGCCGGCCAGCAGGCTCTGCCCCGCCAGCGCCACAATCAACGGTGTATCACTGGCAGCCAGCCCAAGCTCCACCTGGCCTCCCAGCAAAAACACCGCGGCCAGCGAACCGGAGTCGGCAGCCGGAGCAGCCCCACCGCCACCGCCGGGCAGCGGTGCCTCAGCCCCGGCAGAGGACTCCTGGCTCAGCCCGGACTGGGCCTCCGCCTCCGATGGCGCCGGCTCAGCGGGCGATGACTCCTCGGCAGGAGCCAGCCCGGCAGGTTCTGCGGGCGGCTCGTTAGCTGCAGCCTCATCAGAAGAGGCTTCGCCAGAAGGTGGCTCTGGCGCCGGGGGAGCCTCTGGTAGCGCGCCGCCCTCACCACCGGACAGCGACTGGGCATCACCAGCCATCGAGAAATTAACATCTGAAACGCCGGCAACGGAGACGGCGGCAGTCACATCCACCGAGCCCTCACCACCGCCATCAAGCGGCGTGCCCCCTGCATCGCCCTGCTGCTCTTCGCCTTCGCCCGCTCCCTCCGCTAGATCAGGCGCTTCACCGACAGCCTCATCGCCTTCCGAGCTCTCGGCCGAAGATTCCCCGGCCGCGTCGGCGGGCTCGGCGTCGCCATCCGCTACCGCCGCGGCAGTATCGACCTGGTCGGTTGTCGCATCGACACCTGCGACAAATTCAGCAGCCACCACAGCTGCCGCTTCGTCGCCAGCGGCCGTTGCCGCTGACACCGCCGTGGCCGGCTCAGCAGCCCCCGCCTCGCCTCCGCCACCATCCAGGCCCGGCAAGGTTTGCGGCGGCTCTTCGGGTACGTCGAGACTTGGCGGCTCACCATCACCGCCACTGCCATCGCCTGCAGCGATGGGCTGCAATGGCGACCCCTGACCGGCGCCACCGTCCCCCGCCTGCAAACTGCTGAGACCGTCGGCGCTGGCACTCACGGATACTGACACCTGGGCTTGCGCGACTTGCTGTTGTAATACGAGAGGTAGAGCAGACAGCGTTAGGCACCCTGCCACAGACAGGATGGTGAGACGTTGTTTTTCCACGGTAGATCCTCCTTAATCCCTCTTCATTTAAGCCCCCTATTGCTTATTGTTATGCAGGAATTGTTTTGATTGAGCGTCCTAAGTGTAGACCGGAAAT
>JBFHRT010000671.1:0-1689 GCA_041591575.1 Spongiibacteraceae bacterium | reverse complement strand
GAAAGAGCATGACGTGGTATCTCGAGGCGGCGCCGGAGCCGGATGAGGCGCTGCGCGCCGAGGCACAGGCGCGACAGGACAATTTGACCAAGCCCAAAGGCGCACTGGGCAAGCTGGAGAGCGTGGCGATTCAGCTGGCCTCGGTACAGCGCACGCCGACGCCGCGCGTCGACAAGGTTGGCATCGCCGTGTTCGCCGGCGACCACGGTGTGGTCGAGGAGCGGGTGTCGGCCTACCCGCAGTCGGTCACCCGCGGCATGGTGCACAATTTCGCCAAGGGCGGTGCTGCTATTTCGGTGCTGGCCCGTGAGCTGGACGCGCCGCTGGTGATTGTCGACGTCGGCACTGCCGCCATGCCTGAAGACATCCCCGGCGTGCTCTGGCGCCAGGTCGGTCTGGGCACCAAGAACATCTGCCGCGAACCGGCCATGAACGAGCTGGAGCTGGCCAAGTGCATGGAGGCTGGCGCCGAAGTGGTGGACAGTTTCGGGGATATCGAGCTGTTTATCGGTGGTGAAATGGGCATCGGCAACAGCACCGTGGCCGCCACCATGGCGGTGGCGCTGACTAGCCTATCGGCCAATGCCATGGTGGGACGCGGTACCGGTATCGACGAGCAGGGCCTGACCCGCAAGGCCGCCGCGGTGACCCGGGCGCTGTCGCGTCACCTGGCGCGCATCAAGGATGGTCCCGAGCTGCTGCGTCGCATCGGCGGTTTTGAGATCAATGCGCTGGCGGCAGCCTATATCCGCGCGGCGCAAAAGGGCATCGTCTCGCTGGTGGATGGCTATATCTGCACTGCCGCGGCCATGGCGGCGGTCAAGGTCAATCCTTCCATTCGCCCCTGGCTGCTGTTCTCCCACTGTTCCGCCGAGCCTGGCCACACCCGCCTGCTGAACAAGATGGAAGCGGAACCGCTGGTGGACCTGGACATGCGCCTGGGTGAGGGCAGCGGAGCCGCTGTGGCCCTGCCCATCGTGCGCGCCGCCTGTGCGCTGCATAACCAGATGGCCAGTTTCGACGAAGCCGGCCTCAGCCGCGATCAGCCGGAACTGCAGCGCCGGGAATACTGATGGCCGGCGCTGGTTCAGATACTACAGTCACTACCGTTGACCTGCTACGCCACGGCGCCTGCGAGGGCGGCGAGATCTTCCGCGGCAGCACCGATGTGGTTCTCAGCGACGCCGGCTGGCAGCAGATGCGTGCCGCTACCGGCGACGAGAGTGGCTGGACACAGGTGGTTAGTTCCAGCCTGCGTCGTTGTCGCGAGTTTGCCGGCGCATTGGCTGGGCAGCAGGGCCTGCCGCTGGTGGTGGAAGACGACTTGCGCGAGATTCACTTCGGTGTCTGGGAGGGCCAGCCAATGGCCCAGGTTCAGCGGGACTACCCCGACGCCTGGCGCGCGTTCTGGCGCAGCCCCGCCACCGCGGCGGCCCCCGAGGGCGAATCGATTCCCGACTTCAACCAGCGCGTGTTGCCCTGCATGGAGCGCTTGCTGGAAAACTTCGCCGGCGAGCACCTGCTGGTGGTCACCCACGGTGCAGTGATCCGCGCGGTGATGTGCGCCTGGCTGGATATGCCGTTGGACGCCATTACCCGGCTATCGGTGCCCTATGCCTGTCTGACGCGCTTTCGCATTTACCAGATGGCGGGTAAAAAGCCCTGGCTGCAGTTGTGTTTTCATCGGGG
>JBFHRT010000670.1:0-1693 GCA_041591575.1 Spongiibacteraceae bacterium | reverse complement strand
GTGAACATCGCCGCCGCTGCCGGCAGCGAGGTACGCGCCATCCACCACGGCCGGGTGGTGTTCGCCGACTGGTTGCGCGGCGCCGGCCTGCTGATCATCATCGACCACGGCGACGGCTACATGAGCCTGTACGGCCACAACCAGAGCCTGCTGCGCGCCACCGGCGACTGGGTCAATACCGGCGAGAGCATCGCCACCGTCGGCGACAGCGGCGGCCAGCAAAGCGCCGGCCTGTACTTCGAGATCCGCCGCAACGGTCGCCCCACCGATCCTCGGCGCTGGTGTCGCGGCTGACAGCGGCTGGCACCAAAGCCATATACAATGAGAGCAACGCGCCAAGCCGTCACCGCACAGGGAGTCTCTGCATGAAAGGTCTGTTGTCCACGCTTCGCTGCCTGGCACTCGCCATCGCAGCTGCATCGCCGCTGACTGCGAGCGCCGAGAGCGCTGAAGGCGCCGAAAGCGCCCCCAGCGCCGGCAGGCTGCCGCTGGAGGACCTGCGGATATTTGCCGACGTGTTCAACCAGATTCGCCACAGCTACGTGGAGCCGGTAAGCGACAGCGAACTGCTGGAGAATGCCATCCGCGGCATGCTCAGTAACCTGGACCCGCACTCGGTGTACCTGGACGCCTCGTCCTTTGAAGACCTGCAGAGCAGCACCACCGGCGAGTTCGGCGGCCTCGGGCTGGAAGTGGGCATGGAGGGCGGCTTCGTCAAAGTGATCGCGCCGATCGACGACACCCCGGCCCAGCGCGCCGGCATCGAGCCCGGCGACCTGATCATCAAGCTGGACAACGAGCAGGTGAAAGGCATGAGCCTGCAGGACGCGGTCAACACCATGCGCGGCCCGCGCGGCTCCAAGATCACCCTGACCATCGTGCGCGAGGGTGTGCAGGCGCCCTTCACCGTGACCCTGACCCGCGACATCATCCGCGTGCAGAGCGTGCGCAGCCGCAGCCTGGAACCCGGCTACGGCTATATCCGCGTGGCCCAGTTCCAGACCAAGACCGCCAGCGACTTCCGCCGCGAACTGGCCAAACTCAAGGCCGCCAACAGCCCGCTGAAAGGACTGATCGTTGACCTGCGCAACAACCCCGGCGGCCTGCTCAACGCCTCGGTGGAACTAGCCGACGTATTCCTGGACGAGGAGCTGATCGTCTACACCGAGGGGCGCCTACCCAGCGCCCATAGCAGCTACCGCGCCACCGCCAGCGAACCGGCGGAAACGCTGCCACTGGTAGTGCTGATCAATGGCGGCTCGGCCTCGGCCTCGGAAATCGTCGCCGGCGCCCTGCAGGATCACAAACGCGCGCTGATTGTCGGCACCCAGAGTTTCGGCAAGGGCTCGGTGCAGACCGTGCTGCCGATCGCCGAAGACCGCGCCATCAAGCTCACCACCGCGCTGTACTACACCCCCAGCGGCCGCTCCATCCAGGCCCAGGGCATCAGCCCCGACATCACCATCGAACGCGCCCGCATCGAACAGTTCACCCCCGCCGACCTGCTCACCGAAGCCGACCTGCGCGGCCACCTCAGCTCGGAAAACGGCGAGGAAAACGGCAGCCAGCAGCGCATTGCCCGCAACGGCAAGTCGTCACTGGCCGAGCAGGACAATCAGCTGTTCGAGGCGCTGAATATTCTCAAAGGATTGGCGTTGATGGGGGGGAAGCGCTAGACGCTGTACGGGAGACG
>JBFHRT010000669.1:0-1695 GCA_041591575.1 Spongiibacteraceae bacterium | reverse complement strand
GAACTCTGGTAGTTAGTCGGGTCGCCCTCCACAGCGGGGTCGTAATCGTCGAGGAAGTCGCGGGTGTCCTCGTCCAGCTCCATCAACTGCAGCCGCCAGTAATTGGCGCTGGTGTCAGACTCCAGCGCCGTCAGCTCAACGCTCAGCGCATCGACGGGCGCCAGCACCAACTTCAAGCGCAGCGCAGACTGTTCCATCTCATCGTCATTGCGCTGCAAAAACGTATTGTGCAACTCGCCGTCGCGCTCCTGCTTCAACGCCGACAGGCGCAGACCGCCCCAGGGTGCAAACATGCCACCGACACCGGCCTCGATACGGTGCTCGCGGGGATCGGCGCGGCTGGCGCGCAGACTGCCGGAGAAGTCTTCACCGGGCGCGGCGCTGACCACGTTGAACACCCCGGCAATGGTGTTTTTGCCGAACAAAGTACCCTGGGGGCCGCGCAGCACTTCCACCCGGTCAATGTCGAACATGCCGTCGCTATAGTAGGTGGAACGCCCCAGGTAGACCTCGTCCAGCACAAAGCCTACCGAACTCTCGAAGGCGGCGTTGAGCGGGTTGGAGCCAAAACCGCGGATATTGATCTGGGCCAGGGCGGGGTCGTCGTCAGAGGAAAACTGCAGATTGGGAATATAGGCGGCGATATCCTGCAGGCCGCTGGCGCCCACCTCCTGCATAAACTCGCCGCCGATGGCACTGAGTGAAATCGGCACATCCTGGGAGGACTGGGCGGTCTTCTGGGCGGTGACCACCACCTCCTCCAGCACCCGCCGCTCGTCACTGCCGGCATCAGCGCCGGCATCAGTGCCCGTCGCGGCGGCCGACGCTGCGCTCGCACCCGCCGCCAGACAGGCGGCCAGCAGCCGCCCCCAGTACCTGTCACACTTGGCCATCGTCTTACCCACCTGCTGTTATCGTTATTGCGCCGGGGTGTCTGGCACCCCACCGCCCAGAGGTAATCGCCGCGGTGCCAGCTATTGCTGCCACCGCATTTATGTCAAGTTTGTTTACAGTTTATGATCTGAACTTAACGCCTATCGAGCGCGCCGTCAATGCCGGCGACAGCCCCCTGAACCACAGCCCGCCCCAAGCCTGGCGCCGCGCCGGCCCGCGCGCTGTCATTAGCCCGGTGGCGATGGCATAATTCGCCCCCGCAAAGCGGCGGCACCCCGCACCCGATCACAGCCCACACCGACAACAGAAGGACAGCCCATGCAGGCCCAAGCCCTCAACGACTTCCTGAACCAGCAGGCGGTAAACCCCGAGCTCGCCCTGGTCATTGAATCCGTGGCCCAGGCCAGCGTGAGCATCGCCCAGTCTCTGCGCCGCGGCGCGCTGGACGGCATTCTCGGCGCCGCCGGCAACGAGAACGTACAGGGCGAGGAACAGAAAAAGCTGGACGT
The DNA here is from genome assembly GCA_041591575.1 of Spongiibacteraceae bacterium. GTDB lineage: Bacteria > Pseudomonadota > Gammaproteobacteria > Pseudomonadales > Spongiibacteraceae > JBFHRT01. The sequence goes on along the minus strand of JBFHRT010000669.1, from coordinate 292 downwards.
GATCGCCAACGACATCCTCAAGCGCGCCCTCAGCGATTGCGCGCCGGTACGCGGCATCGCCTCCGAAGAGGAAGACAGCGTAGTCGGCGCCAACCGCGACGGCCGCTTCCTGGTCACCTTCGACCCGCTGGACGGCTCCTCCAATATCGACATCAACTCCATGGTCGGCACCATTTTCTCGGTGCTGGAGAGCGACGCCGACGGCGAGGTCAGCGAGGCTGAATTCCTGCAGCCAGGCCGCGCACAGAAAGCTGCCGGCTATGTGCTCTACGGCCCCTCGGTAATGCTGGTG
>JBFHRT010000668.1:0-1696 GCA_041591575.1 Spongiibacteraceae bacterium | reverse complement strand
TTGAACCAGCCGGCCATCTGTACGCCGGTATTGCCAGCGGCCAGCGGCACCAGGTTGAAGGGGGCGTAGGCCTCACGCCACAGCGCCATGCCACCGCCGTGGTGCAGCCAGGCATTCATCTCCTGGGCGGTCATGCCGAAGGGTACGGTGGTGAAGAAAGGCGCGGCGGTGAGCTTGCCCTTCCAGTAGTAGGCGCTGGTGTGGCCCATCTCCACGCTGCCCAGCGATACCGCGTCGAACACCCCCAGCGCCGGCACGATCTCGCCGGCGCCGTAGACCTTGACCTGCAGGCGGCCGCCGCTCATGGCGGCGACGCGCTCGGCGAAGCGCTCGGGTGCGGTGCCCAGCCCCGGAAAGTTCTTGGGCCAGCTGGTGGCCAGTTTCCAGTGGTAGACCTGCTGGGCGCCGCCGTGGGTCACTTCGGCGTTGCCGCTGAAGTGTTTGGCTTTTTCGCCCACGTAGAGCCAGCCCAGGGTGACCACGGCGGCGACCAGGGTGAGGATGATGGCGGGGGTGTAGCGGTTGTTTGTACTCATTTTCGTTATTCAACCAGTCAACGGGTTGGAGGGCATTAACAGGCTTGGGCCGTAGGGTGCGCACGGCACACCCTACAAGGTCGCGGTTTTTAGCGTCTCCCGTCTCCCGTAAAGCGTCTTCCGTCTTTCACAACAGCTGCAAATTGGCATACTGCAGCACCAGCCACTTGCTGCCTTCACTCTCGAAATTGACCTGCACCCGGGCGCTGGCGCCGCGGCCCTCGAAGTTCATCACCGTGCCCTCGCCGAAGATGCTGTGCAGCACGCGCTGGCCCAGGGCGATGCCGTCGTCGCTGCTGGCCGCGGGCAGCGGGCTGCTGGAAACGCTCACCGGGCGGCTGACGCCGCCGCCGAGGCGCACTTCGCTGAGCAGGCCGGCGGGAATCTCGCGGATAAAGCGCGAGGGCGCGTTGTAGTTGTCCTGGCCGTGCAGGCGCCGGGTTTCGGCGTAGGTCAGCACCAGCTTCTGCTCGGCGCGGGTGATGCCGACGTAGCACAGGCGACGCTCTTCCTCGAGGCGACCGGGTTCCTCCAGCGACATCTTGTGGGGGAACAGGTTCTCTTCCATGCCGGCGATGAATACCACCGGGAACTCCAGCCCCTTGGCCGAGTGCAGGGTCATCAGCTGCACGCTGTCTTCGCCCTCGTCGGCCTGCTGGTCGCCGGCGTCCAGCGCCGCCTGGTCCAGCAGTGCCTGCAGCGGCGTGCGCTCGTCGTCATCGTCCAGTTCAAAGTTGCGCGCGGCGCTGACTAGCTCGTAGAGGTTTTCCACCCGCGCCTGGCCCTTCTCGCCTTTTTCCTTCTGGTGGAAGTCCAGCAGGCCGGAGGCGCTGATGACGTGGTCGACCTGTTCGGCCAGGTCCAGTTCGCGGGTGTCGCCGTCGAGGCGGTCGATCAACTCGCAGAAGGCGGCCAGGGCGTTGGCGGCGCGGGCCGGCAGCAGTTTCTGTTCGACAATGCTCAGCGCTGCCTGCCACAGCGAGCAGCCGTGCTCGCGGGCGTAGCTGCGCAGCGCCTCCAGGCTGCGGGCGCCAATGCCGCGGGTGGGGGTGTTGATCACCCGCTCCACCGCGGTGTCGTCGTTGCGCTGGGCGATCAGGCGCAGGTAGGACAGCGCGTTCTTGATCTCGAGGCGTTCGTAAAAGCGCTGGCCGCCGTAG
>JBFHRT010000667.1:0-1697 GCA_041591575.1 Spongiibacteraceae bacterium | reverse complement strand
GGAGAAAAACCATGGCAGAAACAGCATTGCAGGTGAGCGCGGCGGAAGCCCTGCGCGATGCCTTTGACGAGATGATCCATTGTTTTCAGGAGGCGCGCGACGCCATCGACACGCCGGAGTTGTATCCGGCGCCGCCCACCGATCGCAATCTGGCCGAAGGCTATCGCTATGTGATCGGTTTTATCCTGAATGGCATCGAGCGTGCACTCAGTGACCCGCTCTACCCGCGCTTTCGCCGTGCCATTCAGCCGATGAACCGCTCCACTATCGACAACGCCGACGCGGTGTATCTGAGCGCGGAAATCGACGGCCATCACAGCTATCGCATACGCGGCAGGGCCAAAGACAGCCGTCACTGGCGCGGCGAAGCGGCAGCCCCCGGCAAGACCGCACCGCAATATGTCATCTTCGAACTGGCCAGCGGCTACGCCGGTGACTCCGGCAGTCTCGCGGAAATGAAGCCCGGCACGCGCATCAACACCAGCACCCTGGACAGCGCCGCACTGCAGGTGGAGGCCGACGGCAGCTTTGAAATCCTGATCGCTCCGGAAAAGCCTGCCGGCTATGAGGGCAACTTTATGCTCAGCCGGCGCGAGAGCCACGGCAACGACTTCGTAGGCCGTCACCTGACCTGCCGCGAGCTGTTTCACGACTGGGAAAACCAGGAACTGCTGGAGCTGGAAATCCTGCGTATCGGCTGTGAGAAAGAGCCCAGGCCGCCGCTGGACCCGGCAAGCGCAGTGGAAATGATGAGCGAAATCGGCCGCATTGCGCGCAACCAAGTGCATTTCTGGAACGCCTTCAACACCGTCACCCTGGAAACCTACGGCAAAATACCCGGCGGTATCAGCGACATGATGGGCAGCGACCGGCCCTTTATGCCCACCAACGACATGAACCCGCCCAATGCACTGGGGCTGGCGACCGGCGGCGGCCAGAGTACCAATCTCTATTCCGGTGGCGTGTACCAGCTCAACGCTGACGAGGCTCTGCTGATCGAATGCGAGGTGCCGGTACCACCCAGCTTTATGGGCTTTCACCTGGCCAACCTGTGGGGGGAATCACTGGATTTCGAGAGCTACCAATCCAACCTCAACGCGGCACAGCTAGAGCGCGACCCCGACGGTCACTACCGCTGGGTGGTGTGCCACCGCGATCCGGGCATTGCCAACTGGGTGGACACCACCGGACTGGATCACGGTTACCTGACCATACGCTGGACCTACCCGGAACTGCCGGACAAAGCCCAGTGGCCGACGCTGCAGGTGAAGAAAATTCAATTTGCCGACATCGCCGCGGCACTGCCCGAGGCGCGCCCCATTGACCAGGCCGAACGCGACGCGCGCATTCTCGTGCGGCACCGCCACGTCCAGCACCGCTACCGCCAGTACTAAGGCATCCGAAGCCGGGCTGATACCGCAGCGGCCTGGCACTCCCCACCTCAATAACGTGCCAGCCGCAAGCCAACAGCTCAGCCGCAATCAACTGGCGGCGGCGATGGCGGTATAGGTGAGAATGCCCACGGGGCGCGGCTGCCAATGCAGGGTCAGCACTCGGTCCCGCGGAAAGGCCGGCGCCAGGTTTTTCAGTAACTGCAGTTGCAGGCACTGGCGCTGCCGGTCGACGGCGACCAGCTCCGCATCGAGAAAATCAAAGTACTGCCCCACCACCGGGTGCAGTGCCTTGAACAGGCTTTC
>JBFHRT010000666.1:0-1697 GCA_041591575.1 Spongiibacteraceae bacterium | reverse complement strand
TTGCCTTCGATATTGATCTCGCTGATCGACGGCCGCTCCTGTACCGCGATCACCAGCACCTCACCGTCGCGACCAAGCTGGATATCGTCGAAATTGCCGGTACCAAACAGCGAGCGCGCCGCCACCGCCAGCAGGCCGCTGTCGACACGGTCACCAACATTGAGCGGCAGCGCCGCAAATACGGTGTCGGCAGAGATTCGCTGCAAACCCTCGACGCGGATGTCCGACACGACGAAGTTTTCCAGGGCCTTGGATGCCCCGGACAGCAACAGTAAAAAGATGAGCGCGTAAATGCGTTTCACAATCGTAAAAACACCAAAAAAGCCGGGCCCGGCGCGCCAGGTGTGCGCGCCGCGCTGTCATTGTTCAAGAGTTATTCTGTGCGCCGGGCGCCAGATTCTACGCTGCTGCGCTACCTACTGCACTATCTACCGCACTACCTATGCGCTACCTGCGCACGTGTTCCATCTATGCAAACTACCTTTATATGCCCGCAAGCCATGCATTCAATGCACGAGCCGCCCATATTCCCTACCGTCACTCAGCTTGCGGGCCTAGAGGCGCAACACATCGTTATACAGGGCCAGCACCATGATGCAGACGATAAACACCAGCCCCACATGGTTGGCCACCGACTGCACGCGCGCGGTGATTGTCTTTCCAGCCACGGTTTCAATCAGGGCAAACAGGATATGGCCGCCGTCGAGCACCGGAATCGGCAGCAGGTTCAGTACCGCCAGACTGACGCTGAGCAGCGCCAGAAAACTCAGCCACGCCGACAGGCCGTACTCCGCAGAAGTGCCCGCAAATTTAGCAATGGTAATCGGCCCACTCAAGTTTTTTGTCGAAATCAAACCAGTGAACAGTTTTTGTACAGAGCGCAGGGTAAACACGGTCATATCCCAGGTGCGATCCACTGCCGCCGACATCGCCCCCACCACGCCGTATTCGTAACGGCGCAGGTATTCTGTGGGCAGCTTGTCGGGCACCACCACCTGAATGCCGGCAAAGCCGCTCACCTTGCCGTCCTCGCCCTCCTTGCTCTCGGGCACCAGCTCCAGCTGCAGGCGCTCACCGCCGCGCATCACCTCTACCGCAATGGGTTGCCCCGGGCGTTCGCGCACATAGGCGGCCCAGTGGCGCCAGGCACGCATTTCGCTGCCATCGGCGGCGACGATAAGGTCGCCGGGCTGCATACCCGCACGCTGGGCGGCACTGCCCTCCACCACCTGTTCCACCACTGGGTCGATGCGCGGGGTGTACAGGGTCATCCCCAGGCCCGCCACCGGGCGCGGATCGGGGTCGCCGGCCAGCCAGCGATCCAGCTGCACCTCAGACTCGTACACCAGGTCGGAGTCGGGAAATTTGGCGGCGATGGTCAGCGGGCCGCTCTCGCCGAGGCGGTCAATCAGGCGCAGTCGCAGCGCCTCCCAGGTTGGCGTCTGGTGGCCGTCGACGGCAATAATCTCCTGACCGCTCACCAGGCCGGCGCGCTCGGCCAGCGAACCCGGATCCACCGTGTCGACGATAGGGGCCATGCCGGTGACGCCGCGCATAAACACCAGCCAGTAGACCAGAATAGCGAGCAGGAAGTTGGCCAGCGGACCGGCAGCGGCAATGGTCATGCGCACCGACGGTGACTTGGCATTAAAGGCCTGCTTGCGCTCAGCCTCGCTGACCTCCTCGTCGCCCTCGCC
>JBFHRT010000665.1:0-1703 GCA_041591575.1 Spongiibacteraceae bacterium | reverse complement strand
TGCATGGCATGTTGGCTGCGCCTGGGCCTACGCGGTATTGCGTATCGCACACTCGCTGGTGCAGGCGACCATAGATGTAGTGATGGCGCGCTTTGCGCTGTTTATTCTGTCGTGGATTGCACTTGCGGTGATGCTGGTTCGCGAAGCCCTGCGGGTATTCGGCTTGTGAAAACGGTTGATTGCCGTTTTTCGACGAGCGTGCGGTCTGGAAGTTAGTCCAGTTGTGCGTTGATTCGGTAGCTGGCCGCCGGGTCTTCACCCAGCGTCTTGACCAGCCAGGGCAGGGCACTTTCCAGTTGTTCTTTCAGTGTCCACGGCGGGTTGATCACGAACATGCCGCTGCCGTACATGCCGAAGCCGTCGCTAGGCGCGGCGCTGATTTGTAGCTGTACGTCCAGCCATTTGTCGGCGCCCAGTTTGGCGAGCTGCTGCGGCAGTGCCTGCGATTCCTCGCGGGGCAGCAGCGGGTACCAGAGGGCATAGGTGCCGGTGGCGAAGCGGCGCAGGCTGTCGCTGAGCGCCTTGCGCACGTGCTGGTAGTCGCGCTTGTCTTCATAGGGCGGGTCGATCAGTACCAGTGCGCGTCGCGGTGGCGGCGGCAGCAGGCTTTTGAGGCCGGCAAAGCCGTCTTGCTGGGTGACTCTGGCCTGGGGCAGCAGCCGGGTGAGTTGTTCGACATCACGCGGGTGCAGCTCGAACAGCTGGGCTTTGTCCTGGGGGCGCAGCTGGTTGGCCGCTAGCAACGGCGAGCCCGGGTAGTACTTGAGCGTGCCATCCGGGTTGAGTGCGCTAATGGCGTCGCGGTAGCTGGCCAGGGCTTCTGGGAGGTCCTTGCGTTGCCACAGGCGGGCGATGCCGCTGGCAAATTCGGCGTTCTGTGCGGCCATGCCCTGGTGCAGATCATAGCGGCCGGCACCGGAGTGGCTGTCGATGTACCACAGCCCCTTGTCCTTGCGCTGCAGGTACTCCAGCAGCAGCTGCAGCACCCAGTGCTTGAGTACGTCGGCGTGGTTGCCGGCGTGGTAGGCGTGGCGGTAGCTGAGCACGGTGCCGCTCTCCGAAATTGCGCTTTAGCGCTGGTGGTAGTCCACGCAGGTTTTCACTTCGTTGGCGGCACCGAGAATCACCGGCACGCGCTGGTGAATCTGCTCGGGCTGGATGTCGAGAATGCAGCCTTCCGGGGTCCACACTTCGCCGCCGGCCTGTTCCACCAAAAAGCCCATGGGGTTGGCCTCGTACATCAGCCGCAGTTTGCCGGCCTGTTCGGGCTTGCGCGCGTCCCAGGGGTAGGTGAACAGTCCGCCGCGACAGAGGATGCGGTGCACGTCGGCAACCATGGCGGCCACCCAGCGCATGTTGAAGTTGATGCCGCGCGGGCCATCGGCGCCGGCCAGCAGATCGGAGATGTAGGCCTGCATGCCCGGTGCCCAGTGGCGCTGGTTGGACATGTTGATGGCAAACTCGCGGGTGTCGGCGGCGATGCGTACCTCGGGCGTGGTGAGCAGGTAGTCGCCGCTGACCGGGTCAAGGGTAAACATGGCCACGCCGTCGCCGCAGCTCAGCACCAGCATTACCGAGGGGCCGTAGAGCACATAGCCGGCAGCTTTCTGTGCGCGGCCTGGCTGCAGGAATTCAGCCTCGCTGACCTCGCCGTCGGCGTCGCTCTCCAGCACCGAGAAAATGGTGCCGACCATGGAGTTGAT
>JBFHRT010000664.1:0-1704 GCA_041591575.1 Spongiibacteraceae bacterium | reverse complement strand
GGGCTCTGAAGCCTCGCCGGTGAGATAGGCATCAACACCCAGCCTGGCCGCCCGCTCGATATAACCCTGGGCGGCGCCGGTGCACCAGGCGATGCGCGCGATGGGCCGCTCGCCCACGGCTTCCAGCAGCGGCTGCCGCCCCAGCGCAGCCGCCACCTTGGCGGCAAAGACCGCCGCCGGCAGTGGCTCGCGCAGCCGACCGACATTGCCCACCGGCTGCGGGCTGTCATCCAGCCCGCCTTCCACCTCGATCTCCAGACGCCGCGCCAGCTGCGCGTTATTGCCCAGCAGCGGATGCGCATCCAGCGGCAGGTGGTAGGCCAGCAGGCTGATATCGTGCTGCAACAGCAAGCCAAGGCGGCGGCGTTTCATGCCCACCACGCAGGGATCTTCGCCGCGCCAGAAATAGCCGTGGTGCACCAGCAGCGCATCGGCGCCCGCCGCCACCGCCGCTTCGATCAGCGCCTGCGATGCGGTCACGCCACTGACCAGAGTCTTCACCTGATCACGACCCTGCACCTGCAGGCCGTTGGGGCAATAATCGGAAAACTGTTGCGGCTGCAGCAGCGCATCGGCGCTGGCGAGGAGTTGTTGCAGACTGACGGACATCGGGGGACCTTGCGCTCTGGAGAGATGGGAAAACGTGCTAGGCTATCGCCCCCGCTCACGCAGCCACCTTGGCGCGTAGCGGGCACGGCAAATGGTAACACGCGGGAGCACAATGCGAGACTCACACCACAAGGCCTGGCAGCACAAGACCACGCACCTCAGAAGCTGGCAGCGCTGGGGCTGGCTGGGCTGGCCCATCGCCTGTGGCCTGCTGCTGGGCATGACCCTGCTCGCCTACTGGCCCGGCAGCGGCGGCCACGCCGAGCCCGGCTTCGCCGCCGCGGTCAGCCGCGCAGTGCCGGCGGTGGTCAATATCTATACCAGCAAGGTGGTGCGCCAGCGCGGCTACCACCCGCTACTGGACGACCCCTTCTTTCGCGGCTTTTTTGAGCGCAACCCACCCGCCTATCGCGACAAGATACAACGCAGCCTGGGCTCGGCGGTGATTGTCAGCGGCGATGGCTACCTGCTCACCAACCACCACGTCATCAGCGGTGCCGACGAGATTCTGGTGCAGCTGCACGACGGCCGCCAGACCCTGGCCACCCTGGTGGGCAGTGACCCGGAGACCGATCTGGCGGTACTGCATATTGCGCTGAATGAACTGCAACCCATTGCCATCACCGACCCGGCCAAGACCCGCGTCGGTGATATCGTACTGGCCATCGGCAACCCCTACGGTTTCGGCCAGAGCGTGACCCAGGGCATCATCAGCGCCACCGGCCGCCACGGCCTGGGGCTGAGTCAGTACGAAAACTTTATCCAGACCGATGCCGCCATCAATCCCGGCAACTCCGGCGGCGCACTGGTGGATTCCCGCGGCCGCCTGCTGGGCATCAATACCGCCATTTCCAGCCAGACCGGCAGCTCGATCGGCATCGGCCTCGCCATTCCCGTCGACCTGGCCATGCGCACCATGGCCGACATCATCAGCCATGGCCGACCGCTGCGCGGCTGGCTGGGACTGGAAGTGGTGTCGCTGCCGGAGCAGCGCAACGGCGTGGTGGTCAGCGGTGTCTACGCCGGCGGCCCAGCGGCCGAGGCCGGCCTGCGCCCGGGCGATGTCATCGTCGCCATCGACGGCGCCCCGGTGGG
>JBFHRT010000663.1:0-1708 GCA_041591575.1 Spongiibacteraceae bacterium | reverse complement strand
GAGATCACCGCCTCGCGGCAGGTCAAACTGCTTGCCGATTGCCATATTGACGATGTCGGCGATGTAGATTTCGACCTGATTGCCCTGCCCGGCGGCCTCCCCGGCGCCGAGTACCTGCGCGACAGCCAGGCATTGATCGCAGTGCTGCGCCGCCACATCGAGGCCGGCCGCCGGTACGCCGCCATCTGCGCCGCGCCGGCGCTGGTACTAGCCCACCACGGCCTGCTCAACGGCGCCGCCACCGCGCACCCCGGCTTTGTCGACCAACTGCCCCATCCCCGCCCACAACAAACGGTCGTGATAGACGGCCACTGCATCACCAGCCAGGCGCCGGGCACCGCCATCGACTTCGCCCTGACCCTGGTGGAGCAGCTGTACGGCCGCGCCAAGCGCGATCAGCTGGCCGCGCAGATGGTGGCTGACTGAGGCCGGCGGCGACTTCGCGTGCCGGCGCTGCTAAGCTAGAAGCATCGCCCCGTCGGGCCCCGATCGCGGATCAGTGGCTTGCGCACACTCTCTGGCATTCTGCTGGCACTATGCCTAGTCGCCGGCACACCCAGCGCCTCCGCCAGCGCGGTGGCGGAGGCTATGGAGCCGGGGAGCAGGGCCGAGGCTAAAAAAGACACCCTGCGCATCTGGGTGCCACAGCTCTACCCCACACAGATTACCGCCAACAAGTTCCGCCCCTTCCTTAAACGCCTGAGTCGCGAGCTGGACATGCGCGTTCGGCTCGAGAGTTACAAAAACGCCGACGAACTACTGCAGCGCTGCAGCATCGGCCACGTCGACCACGCTTTATTGGGCAAAAACGCGGCAGAGGTCCTGATTCAGCAATGCGGCTTCGTCACCATCGCCAAATCCACCCAGAGCAACTTTCTCTACACACCCAAGCGCAGCGGCAAGCACCATGTGAGTGAGCTGCGGCGGGTGGCTGTGTACGCGGCATCGCGCGGACGCGAGCTGATTGCGGAAGAACTCCCCGGTGGCGGGCGCAACTTCACACTCGTGGAATACCCCAGCATACTCACGGCACTCACCGACCTGATGTCGGGCAAGGTCGACGCCATGGTGTCGCTGGAAGGGCCTATCAACAACCTGGATCCGCGACTTGTGCGCAAACTGCGCATTCTGCACGCCTTTCAGGCCGAGACCAGCGCCTATTTCATTGCCTCACCGGCACTACCGGCAGCGACACTGGCCAAGATGCGTGCGCTCTATCTGAGTGACGACCCGGTGATGCACGAAGTGTTTCAGGTGCGCTTCAAACTGGGTCCGTTCACGGCGGTGCCCCCTGCCGCCGAGCTGGCCACCCCGGCCGACAATGCCAGCCTGGAGCAGGCCGATACCGAGCCCTGATGCCCTCCGAAACTCCCCCCCCTGGTGCCGCCCAAAATCTGCCACCCCAGACTTGTTCCGAATCCCCGCTGCTCGAGACGCCGCCCGAAACCCCGCCACCCCAGACGCGCTGTTTGCGATCTGGGGTCCAGGCGCCGAGGAATAGTGGCCCGCGACGGCATTGGAATGTGCCATGAACACCGAGGCCCGCGCCCTGGATTCCGGCTTTCGCCGGAATGACTCCGTGGGGCAGGATGTGTGTAGGATATTGCTTCCGACACCGGTCCGAAATCGCCCCAGCCCCGTTCCGACTCCCCGCCGCTCGAGACGCCCCCGAAACCCCGCCACCCCAGACGCCTGCCGAAACCCCGTC
>JBFHRT010000662.1:0-1713 GCA_041591575.1 Spongiibacteraceae bacterium | reverse complement strand
TGCGGGTGTTTGTCACCGGCGGCGGCTGCTCCGGCTTCCAGTATGGCTTTACCCTGGACGAAATCACCGCCGACGATGATACCGCGGTGGAGAAAGACGGCGTCACCGTGCTGATCGATCCGCTCAGCTACCAATACCTGGTGGGCGCCGAAGTGGATTACAGCGAGGGCCTGGAGGGCTCGCGCTTTGTGGTGGTCAACCCCAATGCCAGCACCACCTGCGGCTGCGGTTCCTCCTTCTCTGTGTAAACCCGTCTGTGTAAACTTGGGGTGTAAGCCCATGCGCACGCTGCTGCTGGCCCTGTTGTTACTGAACACAGTGGCGGTGGCAGCGCCGCCAGCCCCGGTCTTTCCCGCCCACTCTTCTGCCCAAGCCCAGATCCCCGCTCAGGAGTCGCAGCAGCGACTGCTGGCGCATATCCGTCTGCACACCGTTGCCGAGCTGGCCGCGGCGCTGGGGCGCGCTGAACAGTGGTTCGACGATGGCCGCTGGCAGGCCGGGCGCGACGCGCCGGTGGCCTTTGTGCTGCACGGCGCCGAGGCGCGGGCACTGTTGCGCGACAACTACCGCGCCCACAAAGCGCTGGTGGATCTCGCCGCGCGGCTGACGGCGCTGGGCGTGCTGCGCATCCAGGTCTGCGAGACCTGGATGGGTGGCGAGGGCCTGGACGCCGCGCGCCTGCAGCCCTTTGTCGGCACCGTGCCAGAAGGGCCCGCCGAGCAGCGGCGGCTGCTGGACGTCGAGCGCTACCGCTACTTTTAGCTGGCTGCTGAAAAGCTACCTGCGTTACCGCTGCTTGCATCGGTAGCCTCGCCTACGCTTTTCAGCAGCCAGCTTGGGCTTTGTTCAGTCAACGCTAAAGGAGTACAGCAGGTCCAGCGACTGGTCCAGGCCGCTGACTGCCTCCAGCAGCAGCCGTTGCGCCAGCCGGTACTGGAAGGTCACCGATCCTGCCCGCTGGGCGGTGCCGGTGCCGTAGCGCACGTACAGCCGCGGCGACAGGTAGCCGCTGAGCTGGGCCTCGGTGCCCTCGTCGCTGGTTTCGGCACCGATCTCGAAGTCGCTGATACCGAAACGCTCGGCCACCTTGGCGGCGCGCTCGCCGGTGCCCGCCAGGCCGATGGCCAGCAGTGCGCTCTCGGCGCTGACCGGCGAGCTGGCGCCGAAGCTGGGCGGCGGCTTGCCGGTGAGCAGGTAATAGGCCATATCGGTTTCCGGCAGCGACGGCTGTGAGAACAGGGCCGCGCTGGGTGACTGCAACGGCCCGCTGACCTGCACCCCCACTGTCAGCGTCGACGCCGGCGGCATCTCGCGCACCGCCTCCAGGTCCAGGTCCGGATTGTCCAGCGGGCCGTTAAACAGGAAGCTGCCGCGCCGGACCAGCAGGCGCTGGCCATAGGCGCGGTAGCGGCCGCGGCTGATGGCCACCTCACCGCGGGTTTCCAGGCCGCGGCCAGGCTGTTGCTGCAACCGCAGCCGGCCGGCCAGGTAGACATCGGCGCCGAAGCCGCGGAAGTGAAAAGCATCGCCCAGACGCAGCTGCACATCGCCGCTGAGCTGGTGGCGGCTGCCCTGATCGCGACCGACAATCTCGCTGTCTGGCGACAGCCGCTGGCTGTCCGGCGGCAGCTGCCGCAGCTGGATGTCGGCGCGCTCCACGTCGATGCTGCCGGCGAGATGGGCGCGTTCGGCATCGGCCTTGAGGGTCAGGTC
>JBFHRT010000661.1:0-1716 GCA_041591575.1 Spongiibacteraceae bacterium | reverse complement strand
AGCAGGCGCTTAAACATGGTCGGCACGAAAAACGCATGGGAAATGCGGTAATGCTGAATCAGGCGCAGCGTTTCCTCCGGCTCCCACTTGTCCATCAGCACCGTGCCGATACCGGCCGACAGCGGCTGGGTCAGGCAGATGTTGAAGGGGCCGGAGTGATACAGCGGCCCGGTGCACAGCGCCAGGTCGCGGCCGCCGTCCGGGTCGTACTGGAACACCGCCAGCATCAGCTGCAACATGCCGGCAGCGGCCTGCGGATCGCTCTGCTGGCGCAGCACCCCCTTGGGCCGGCCGGTGGTACCGGAGGTGTAGAGCATCATGGTGCCCAGCGAGGGATCGGCAATATCGCTGCCGTCGGCACCTTCCAGAGCCTGCTCGTAGGGCTTAAAACCGGGGATATCGCCGCCGATGGCCAGTTTCAGCGCCAGCCGCTCGTTACCTGCGGCCGCCTGCTGCGCCGCCGCGGCCACGCGGATATCGGCGAACAGCGCCTTGGCTTCACAGTTGTCGACAATGTAGGCAATCTCATCCGCCGACAGATGCCAGTTCACCGGGGTGATGCGCGCGCCCATGCGGTGCACGGCAAAGCGCACCGCGGCAAATTCCAGGCGGTTGCCACACAGTAAAGCTACCGAATCGCCCTCAGCAATGCCCTGCTCGCGCAGCAGGCGCACGATCTGGTTGGCGCGGTGGTTCAGTTCGCCAAAGCTCTGCTCGCCCTGGGCCGAGTAGATCGCGACGCGCTCGGGATAGGCTGCCGCCACTGCGGCAATCTCCATGCCCTCGTGGGCGCGGGCCATGGCCTGTTCAAACACTGATGCGCTCATCTGCTCTCCCCATTATTCGCCGATAAAGTTGGGCTGGCGTTTTTCCTTGAAGGCGCGCGGCCCCTCGCGGGCATCCTTGCTGGCCATCACCGCGCCGGTGTTTTCCATCTCGATGCGGAAGGCCTCCTCCCACTCACGGGTGTGGGAATCCAGCACTGTTTTCTTGATGGTGCTCATCGCCAGTGGCGCATTGGCCGCCACGGTGTCGGCCAGTTCCTCGGCCCGCGCCTGTAGTTGCGCCAGTGGCAGCACCTCGGAAATCAGGCCGATGTCCTTCGCCTCGTGCGCGCTAATGGGTTGGGCAGTGAGCATCAGCTTCATGGCGTCGGCGTAGCCAATCTGTCGCGCCAACCGCACCATGGAGCCACCGCCGGGCACAATGCCGGATTTGGGCTCGGGCAGGCCGAAAATGGCGTGCTCAGCGGCGATGCGGATATCAGTGGCCTGCAGCAGCTCACAGCCGCCGCCCAGCGCACGGCCGTTAAAGGCGCCGATGATCGGCTTGTATACGGGGCGGTCCTGCAGCAGGCACTTGGGTACGATCATCGGGTCGGCCAGCAGTTTTTCCTCGATGGCATTGGCGGGCTGCTTGGCGCCAGTCCACAGCGGGATGACCTCACCCAGATCGCCGCCGCAGCAGAAGTCCTCGTCGCCGGCGGCGGTGAGCACCGCCACACGGATGTCCTTGTCCTCGCGAAGCTGTTCCCAGGCCTCACTCAACAGCACAAACACCTCGGCATTCAGGGTGTTCTTGGCCTCGGGACGATTAATGGTAATCCACGCGGTATGACCGCGCTTTTCAAACAATAGTGCTGGCATAGCTATTCCTCTTGTTATTCGTGCAGGCGGCGCCGGTTGGGCCCAGCGGTTGTTCGCCACCGCCACTGTT
>JBFHRT010000660.1:0-1716 GCA_041591575.1 Spongiibacteraceae bacterium | reverse complement strand
GGCGTCCAGGCGGCTGTTGATCAGCACGCTGGAACGGCCGGCGGTGCCCAGCTGGCGATCAAAGTAATCGCGCACGGCCTGCACCTCTCGGCGAAAAACGCCCTGACCACCGTCGCCGGCAACGCCGAGAAAATACAATTCAATACGCGCGGGATCTGCCGCCAAGAGATCATCGGCCTGGCTGTCTAGCAGTGCGTTCTGCGCGTAGAGCAGTTGCTCGGTCTGCGCCTCCACGGCGGGCAGGCGCGGGTCGTCGCTGGACAGCAGTTGGCCGGCGCGCCACTGGCCGCTGAGCTGGGCGATACCGTCCAGCGCTTCGGCGTATTGGATGTTGCCCTCGCCGTGGCGCTTGCCATAGCGGAATTGACCTTCGTAGATATCGCCCTCAGCGGTGCGCTGGCGGCCGTGGCCGTGGTAGAGGCCGCTGGCGAATTCACCGCGGAAGTGCTCGCCATCGGCGCCCAGGAATTCGCCCTCGCCGTTGAGCGAATCATTGCTGAACTCGCCGCGGTACTGATTGCCCTCGGCGTCGAAGTAACTGCCCTGGCCGTGAAACTGCCAGTTCTCGAACTGACCGAGGTAGCGATTGCCGTCGCCGTCGCGATAGCTGCCCTCGCCGCTGAACTGGCCGTCGACAAACGGGCCGCTGTATTCTTCGCCGCCGGCGCCGATATACAGGCCCTGGCCGTGAAAAAGCCCGCGGCGAAACTCGCCGTCGTAACGCGCGCCGGAGTGGTGCTGCAGGCTGCCGCTGCCGTGGTACAGCCCCTGCTCGAAGTCCCCGCGGTAGTGGCTGCCATCGCCCAGCCGGTAGTTGCCGCGGCCGTGGAACAGGCCCTGTTTAAACTCGCCTTCATAGCGCGCGCCGTCGGGCCTTAACAGCACCCCGCGGCCGTGGATGATGTTGTCGCGCAGTTCGCCGTGGTATTGCGAGCCATCGGGCAGGGTGGCGACCGGTGTCGGCGGCAGCGTGCCGCTGACCTGGAGCAGCAGCAGGAACAGGCTGGCGCTCAGCAGGCCGGCGAGAAACAGGGAGGTGGATCGGTTCACGTGATGATGTCTGCAGCTTGCCAATTAAGTCAGTACTGCCGCTGATCATAGCAAAGCTGGCTGCAGCGTGGCGGGTGCAACGAGTACAGTGATGGTGGTCGGCTAAGTAAGGGTCAATACCACCTTGCCGATGCTATCGCCGCGGCGCAGGTATTCCAGTGCCTCGGTTGCCTGCGCAAAGTCAAAGCGGTGGCCAACGTGCGGCGGTGGAATCGCGACTTGCTGTGCATCATCCAGCAGGGCGCCCAGCCGTGCCCGTTGCTGCCACAGCCAGATCAGATTGAAGCCCATCACCGATTTGTTGGCGCTGACCATTGCCAGCGCGTCGTAGCGCGGCCGGCGCAGATACTGCCAGGCGGCGCGCAAGTAGTAGGGGCGGTTGCGGCCGGGGGTGAACTCGGCGGCACCGAAACTCACCAGCCGCCCGCCGGGTGCGAGCGCGGCGTAGCTGGCGCGCTGCACCTTGCCACCGATTGCGTCCAGCACCAGATCGAAGGGCGGGGCCTGCTGCAGCCGCGCGCTGAAGTTCGCGTCGCGCAGCCATACCGCGTCGAAGCCGCGCTCGGCCAGGAACTGCCGTTTGTGATCGCCGCCGACACTGCCAACGGCCTCAGCGCCCAGCGCCCGCGCCAGCTGCATGGCCTGCAGGCCGACGCCGCCGGCGGC
>JBFHRT010000659.1:0-1716 GCA_041591575.1 Spongiibacteraceae bacterium | reverse complement strand
TTTCGCGCGCTGGCGCCGGATATGCGCGGCTACGGCCGCAGCAGCGCGCCGGCAGCAGTGGACGACTACAGCCTGGATCGCGTCAGCGACGACCTCATTGCCCTGCTCGATGCCCTCGGCGAGGAGCGCGCGCTGCTGGTGGGCCACGATTTTGGTACCCCCACCGTGTGGCGCACCGCGCTGCGCTATCCGGAGCGCGTCGCCGGTGTCGTGGCCACCAGCGTACCCTACGACTTTGACCTCTACGGCCGCGGCGGCGAGCAGGATGAGACTGGCGACAGTCGCGCTTTTGCCAGTGCCCTGCGTCCCACCGAGGCCTTTGCCCTGGCCGCCGAGCAGGGTTTTCTGCACGCCCACTACTTCCAGCAGCCGGGGGTGGCGGAGGCTGAGCTCGATAGCCAGCCCCGCGAATTTCTGCGCCGCCTATACTGGACCCTGAGTGCTGGCGGTGACTACCTGCAATGCCGCCAGCTGCCCAGTGCCGGCCACGGCTACCTGGACGTGTTGCCTGGCGAGGTGCCGGCCCTGCCCTGGCCCTGGCTGAATGAGGTGGAGCTGGACTACTACGCCAGCGAATACGGCCGCGGCGGTTTTCGCGGCGGCCTCAACTGGTACCGGGTGGCCGACACCAGCTGGGCCGAGGGCGAAGCCTGGGTGGATGCGCGCATCGAGCTGCCGGCACTGTTTTTAGCCGGCGCCGAGGACCCGGTGCTGAAAATGATTCCCGAGCACGCCATTGCCAGCATGCGCACGCGGGTGCCGGGGCTGCGTGGAGTGAGCCTGCTGCCGGGCGCCGGTCACTGGCTGCAGCAGGAGCAGGCCGAGGCCTTCAACCGCGAACTGCTAGACTTTGCCGCGGCGCTGCGCGGCGAGGGCTGCTTCGACAGAGTCGCATGACCAAACTGTCATGAACAGGGTGACGGGGGCTGGCTATATTCGTTGGGTATACGGTTTACCGGCTACAGTTACACTGGTATAACTGTTAGAGCTGACTGTTCAATAACCACAATTAAAAAAACAATAAGCTGCGGCCACCAAGCCGCCAGCTGTGACCTCAACATAATAACGAAATTGGAGGTGCAGTATGGTCCCGGGTTCTCGCCCTGCGACACTCCGCAAGTCATCCCTCGCTGTTGCTCTCACTACCCTGCTGTCGGCCGCGTCTGTACCGGTGCATGCACAGACCCAGGACGGTGCCGGGCCACCCGCAGATGATCAGGCCACCGCCAAGCCGGCCCGCGCTGCCTCGAGTTCGCTGGAAGAAGTGGTTGTCACCGCGCGACGGCGCGAGGAGAACATTCAGGAAACGCCGATTGCGGTCACCGCCATTAGTGGCGACGCGCTGCGCGAGCAGGGCATCACCAACACCAGCGAGCTGACCAAGAGCGTGCCCAGCCTGCAGATCAACAAGGGCCAGTCCAACCAGATCTACATCCGCGGCATCGGTGAGCGCACCGGTTTCGCCCGGGTCGACCCCACCGTGGGCGTGTATCTGGACGACATGTTCCTGCCCCGCGCCGACGGCCAGCTGCTCGACACCGTCGACGTGCAGTCCATTCAGGTGCTGCGCGGCCCCCAGGGCACCCTGTTTGGCAAGAACACCACCGGCGGCGCGCTGGTGCTGACCCTGGCCAAGCCCCACGATACGTTTGAAGGCTATGTGGAGGGCGGCATCGGCAACTACGGCCTCTATCAGGGCAAGGTCGGCGTCAACCT
>JBFHRT010000658.1:0-1722 GCA_041591575.1 Spongiibacteraceae bacterium | reverse complement strand
GTGGCCGCCATGTACCAGACCATCGCCGCCGACGGCCTGCAGATGTCGCTGCGTGCCATCTACGCCATCACCGACAGCCAGGGGCAGCTGCTGGCGCGCTATCCGCAGCAGCCGCAGCAGACGGTGGATGCTGCTGCCGTACACCTGTTGCAGTACGCGCTGATCGAGACCATGCGCGAGGGCACCGGGCGCGGCGCCTACCAGCGCCTGCCGCAGGACTTCCGCGTCGCCGGCAAAACCGGCACCAGCAACGACTTCCGCGACTCCTGGTTTGCCGGCTTTGCTGGCGACTACCTCAGCGTGGTGTGGATGGGTCGTGACGACAACGCACCCACCGGCCTTACCGGCGGCAGCGGCGCGCTGCGCGCCTGGCGCGACTTTATGGCCGACGTTAGCCGTGAACCCATGCCCTTCACTCCGACTGCGGAAGTGAGCTATAGCTGGGTGGACGGTCGCAGTGGCCTACTCAGCAAGGCCTGGTGCGACGGCTCGCGCAACATGCCCTTTATCGGCGGCAGCGCACCCCAGCGCAAGGCGGCGGATTGTCGCCGCGACCTGCCCCGTTTGTGGCGCTGGTTTACCGACGCGCTGGACTGACCGCGAGCGCCGTTGACAGTCGGCGCGCCCTGGGGCCTGATAAGGCGAAGGAGGTAGCAGCTGTATGAGCGATAAGATCCTGGCACAACTGGACGACGCCCTGAGTCAGTTCCGCCCGCGCAAGCGCTGGTGGCGGCGCTGGGTGAAGCGCTCGGCGGTGGCGATTATCCTGCGCGCGGGCGAGGACGGCGCCGAGGTGCTGATGATCAAGCGCGCCGAGCGCGAGGGCGACCCCTGGTCGGGGCATATGGCCTTTCCCGGGGGGCGCATGGAGACCGACGACGACCACGGTCGCGCCACTGCCGAGCGCGAAACCCGTGAGGAAATCGGCATTGAGCTGGAGGCGGCGGGCCACTGTATCGGCCGCCTGTCCGACATCGTCAGCCGCCCCCACGTCGGCCGCCGGCCGATGGTGGTGACCCCCTATGTGTACCGGGTGCAGAAGCTGCCGGTGCCGCGCATCAATCACGAGGTGGCTGAGGTGGTGTGGGTACCGCTGGCTTTCCTGGGCGATCGCGGCAACCGCGAGCAGATGCAGTGGAAAGTGCGCGGCGTGGCCATCAAACTGCCCTGCTACTTCTACGAGGGGCGGCGTATCTGGGGGCTGTCGCTGGCGATGCTGGATGAGATGCTGGGTCTGACCCGCCGCCAGCGCGCGTGATTTTATAGGGTGCGCCGTGCGTACCGTGGTCGGCTGAAAGTGGCTGGACGCTGGACGGGAGACGCCAGGGCGCGAATTAGCAGGGAGCTACGCAGTATTGGGTTTTTAGCGTCTCCCGTCTCCCGTTCAGCGTCTCGCAGTCACTCCTCATAACGCTGCTGCCACAGAAACATCTGGGTCTGGTCCATCAGCTGTTTGCTCTGGGCCTGGGGCTTGCTGGCCTCGCGCAGTGCCGCCGCCGGCAGCTTGCCGGCCAGAAAGCCGCGCAGCAGCGACAGCAATACCGGTGTTTTTTTATCGTCCTGGTACTGCCAGCGCTTGGTATCGGCGATATTGCCGGTGACCACCTCGCCGGTCACCGGCAGCCAGTACACGCCGCAGCGCGACAGGCTGTAGTCGCCGGGGCGGCCGAAACTGATATTGGGGGTGTTGGGGTTAAAGCCACCCTCGGGCACGCTGTCGAT
>JBFHRT010000657.1:0-1724 GCA_041591575.1 Spongiibacteraceae bacterium | reverse complement strand
CTTTAGCCGCACAGCTGTAGAGTGTGGCTGCAGCGAAGTGTGTTGTGCGGCTAAAGCCGCACCTACAGGCGGCCTATTAAATCCCGCCCTGTTAAGAACAGCCGGGTCCAAAAGTCGCCAAAAACCTAAACACATAACCTAAAAAAAGGCCCGTTAATAACGGGCCTTTTTTTGTTTTTTCGCAGTGCTTACTCGTAGCTGTCGACAGGCGGGCAGGCGCAGAACAGGTTGCGGTCGCCGTAGACGTTGTCGATGCGGTTTACCGTCGGCCAGTATTTGTACTGGCGCAGGCCCGGCACCGGGAAGGCGGCTTCTTCGCGGCTATAGGCGCGCTGCCAGTCGCCGACCACCACGTCGTCCACCGTGTGGGGTGCATTCACTAGGGGGTTGTCGTCAGCGGGCAGTTCGCCGGCTTCAACTCTGGCCGCCTCGTGACGGATGCTGATCATGGCTTCGCAGAAGCGGTCCAGTTCTTCCAGCGCCTCGCTCTCGGTGGGCTCAATCATCAGCGTGCCCGGTACCGGGAAAGACATGGTGGGGGCGTGGAAGCCGTAGTCCATCAGGCGCTTGGCGATGTCTTCCTCGCTGATGCCGGAGCTCTCCTTGAGCGGGCGCAGGTCGATGATGCACTCGTGGGCAACACGGCCATTGCGGCCCGAGTACAGCACCGGGTAGTGGTCGCCCAGGCGCTTGGCGATGTAGTTGGCGTTGAGAATGGCTACCTGGGTGGCGCGGGTCAGGCCCTCGGCGCCCATCAGTGCGATATAGGTCCAGGAGATGGGCAGGATGCCGGCGCTGCCAAAGGTGGCGGCGGAGACGGTGTCGTTGCCGCCGTCCAGGCCTTCTACTGCGAACACCGGGTGGTTGGGCAGGAACGGCGCCAGGTGCGACTTGACGCCGATCGGACCCATGCCGGGGCCGCCGCCACCGTGGGGAATGCAGAAGGTCTTGTGCAGGTTGAGGTGCGACACGTCGGCGCCGAACTCGCCCGGCGCAGCGATGCCCACCAGTGCGTTCATGTTGGCGCCGTCGACGTAGACCTGGCCGCCGTGCTGGTGGATCAGCTCGCAGATCTCGCGAATGCCTTCCTCGAACACGCCGTGGGTGGAGGGGTAGGTCACCATTAGGGCGGCCAGCTCATTGCTGTGGCGCTCGGCCTTGGCGCGCAGGTCGTCCATGTCGACGTTGCCCTCGTCGTCACAGCCGACGATGACCACTTTCATGTCGGCCATGGCCGCCGAGGCGGGGTTGGTGCCGTGGGCGGAGCTGGGAATCAGGCACACGTTGCGGTGGTGGTCGCCGCGGCTCTGGTGGTAGCGCATGATGGCCAGCAGGCCGGCGTACTCGCCCTGGGAACCGGCGTTGGGCTGCATGGAGAAGGCATCGTAGCCGGTGGCCTGCACCAGCTGGGCCTCCAGCTCGTCAATCAGCTGCAGGTAGCCGGCCACCTGCTCGCGGGGCGCGAAGGGGTGGATACGGCCGAACTCGGGCCAGGTCACCGGAATCATCTCGGCGGTGGCGTTGAGTTTCATGGTGCAGGAGCCCAGCGCGATCATCGAGTGGTTGAGGGCGATGTCGCGGCTCTCCAGCTGCTTCATATAGCGCAGCATCTCGGTTTCTGAGTGGTGCTGGTTGAATACCGGGTGGCTGAGCACCGCGCTCTGGCGCAGCAGCGACTCGGGAATACCCGGGTGCTCGCCCAGCTCGGCGTCGATGTCCTCAAT
>JBFHRT010000656.1:0-1725 GCA_041591575.1 Spongiibacteraceae bacterium | reverse complement strand
GGAGGGTTTGACCTCCGCCAGCTGGATCTTGTCGATCTGGCGGGCGCGGGAGGTGGCCTGTTTGGCCTTGGAGGCGTTGGCCGAGAAGCGGCTGACGAAGGTTTGCAACTCGGCGATTTGCGCCTTTTTCTTGGCGTTATCCGCCAGCAGACGCTCGCGCGCCTGGGTGGCCGCGGTCATGTACTCGTCGTAGTTGCCCGGGAACAGCCGCAGCTCGCCATAGTCTAGATCCGCCATGTGGGTGCACACGCTGTTGAGGAAGTGGCGGTCGTGAGAAATGATCACCATGGTGCTGTTGCGGGCGGTGAGCACGTCTTCCAGCCAGCGGATGGTGTTGATATCCAGGTGGTTGGTGGGTTCGTCCAGCAGCAGCACATCCGGGTCGGAGAACAGCGCCTGCGCCAGCAGTACCCGCAGCTTCCACCCCGGGGCCACCTCACTCATTGGCCCGAAGTGCTGCTCCAGCGGTATATCCAGCCCCAGCAGCAACTCGCCGGCGCGAGACTCGGCGGTGTAGCCGTCCATCTCGGCAAAGGCGGTTTCCAGGTCGGCCACCGCCATGCCGTCTTCCTCGCTCATTTCCGGCAGCGAGTAAATGCGATCGCGCTCGGCCTTCACCCGCCACAGTTCCTCGTGGCCCATGATCACGGTGTCGATCACCGTGCAGTCTTCATAGGCGAACTGGTCCTGGCGCAGCTTGCCCAAGCGCACATTGGGCTCCAGCATCACCTGGCCGGCGGAGGGTTCCAGCTCGCCGCCCAGAATCTTCATAAAGGTGGACTTGCCGCAGCCGTTGGCGCCGATCAGGCCGTAGCGATTGCCGCTGCCGAACTTGACGGATACATCCTCGAACAGGGGCTTGGCCCCAAACTGCATGGTGATATTGGCGGTAGCAATCAACAGTCTATTCCTGAGTAAAAAATGGGGGCGGGCCGTGTGACGGCCATCGCTTGCGGCAGTACGTCAGTCGCGGTAGTACACCTGCACCAGGTGGTAGCCGAAGCGGCTCTTTACCGGGCCGTGCACGTCACGCAGGGGCTTGGTGAACACAATCTTGTCGATCACCGGCACCAGCTGCCGTGGCCGCAGCTCACCCAGGTCACCACCGCGCTTGGCAGACGGGCAGGTGGAGTGCTTGCGCGCCAGCTGCTCAAAGGCCTCGCCCTTGGCCAGGCGCTGCTTGAGCTTGGCGGCTTCGGCTTCGGTTTTCACCAGGATGTGGCGGGCCATGGCCTTGGGCATGGGGGTTCTCACGACAGCGGGGCGGGCATTATGCCAGCTTTGCCCGCTGCTTGAAATCTGAACAGTTGCGGGGCGGCGGGTGGCGGTGTATGTTGCCGGCGCATCACCGACCCGCAGTAGCCGCATGTGAACACCATGGCCAGAATTCCCTTCAGTTATCAGGACCTCGCCGCCGACTGTGAGATCCACACCGGGCACTACACCCTAGACGGTCGCCAACTGGGCGCGCGGGTGGTTGTGCCCACCGAACTGATGGGCCAATACCCTTACAGCAGCAGCGCCTATGGCTTTCTGCAGCAGCTGCGTCAGGCCATTTTCGACTACGGCCTGATTGAATTCCCGGGCCTGCCGCTCAACCCACAGAACCACACCCTGGCGCAGCGCGCACCGCAGCAGCACAGCTACAGCAGCAACCCTTATATGACGGACTTCTGCCAGAGCCCCCACCAGGACACGCCGCCATACCCCACCGCCTTCTGGCTG
>JBFHRT010000655.1:0-1732 GCA_041591575.1 Spongiibacteraceae bacterium | reverse complement strand
GCAGGCGCCAACAGGGTATGGCAAGGCTCCTTGCCGCAGCTGCGGCGCTGTCGCTGATCCGCTGCGCAAAGGGATGCGTGGCGTCGAGCACTGCGCTGATGCGGTGGCTGCTTAGGTAGCGCTGCAGGCCGCCGAACTGCCGGAAACCGCCAGTGATCATCGGGCAGTCCAGTCTGGGGTGGCTTACCAGCCCGGCGACGCTGTAGATCAGCGGCACGCCTAGACGATGCAGTGAGGCGGCGAGTTGGCGGGCCTGGCCGGTGCCGCCCAGCAGTAGCAGGCTCATGACCGACACTCCGAAGCGTGACCCACGATCGCGCCGCAGCGGTTGACGGCGAATACCTCCAGCGCGGTTCGCGCCGGCACCACGCGGCGCGCCTGTGCCAGCGCGGCGTCACAGACCGCTGCGGCAAGATCGATGCCGGCCTGCTGACATAGCGACAGCGCCTCTATGCTGGTGTTGGCGTTTTCAACGGCGGTTGCCAACGAGCGACCGGCGCCCCATTCGCGGGCCAGCCGGGCCAGCTGCGCGAGATCTACTGTGGAGGCGCGGCTGTGAAGGTCGAGGTGGCCGTTGGCGAGTTTGCTGATTTTGCCGAAACCGCCGCACAGCGTGAGGCGCGGCACTGCGACGCGCTTGAGGTGTTTGAACACGGCGCCGGCAAAGTCGCCCATTTCAATCAGTGCGGTATCGTCCAGCCGGTAGTGTTCGCGCATGGTCTGTTCGCTGCTGTTACCGGTGCAGGCGGCAAGGTGCTGGTAGCCCGCCGCTAGCGCGACATCGATACCCTGGTGAATGGAGGCGATGTAAGCCGAGCAGGAGAACGGCCGGACGATACCGGTGGTTCCGAGAATCGACAGTCCGCCGACGATGCCCAGCCGAGGATTCATGGTTTTCTGCGCTAACTGTTCGCCGTTTTCAACACCGATCGCGACCGTAAAGCCGCCGCGGTAACCGTATTCACTGGCGACGGCGGCGAGATTGTCGCGCATCATCTGCCGCGGCACCGGGTTAATGGCGGGCTCGCCTACAGGCAGGCTGAGCCCCGGCCGGGTGATTGTGCCGACGCCACGGGCGGCGGCAAAACTGATCCCGGGTAGCTCGCGCAGTTCGACCGTGGTGAACACTGTCGCGCCGTGGGTGACGTCCGGGTCATCGCCGGCGTCTTTGATGGTGGCTGCATAGGCGCGACGCTCGCTGAGCTGGCGGCAGTCGCTGAGTATCAGCGTGACTCGCTCGCCGCGCGGTAACGAAATCTGGCTGTGTTCTGAGGTTTTGCCGGAAAGCAGCAACCTCGCAGCGGCAGCGCTGCAGGCTGTTGCGCAGCTGCCGGTGGTCAGCCCGCTGCGCAGGGGGCGCCGCTGCTCTGCGGATTCCTCGCGCACTGTCAGTTGGTGCCCAGCCACACTACGCCGAGACCGATGGCACTGCAGGCGATGCCCATCCGGCACCACTGCAGCAGCTGCTGGTGACGCTGCGCCAGCCACTGTTGGAGATTGCCCAAGCCCAGGCCAAACGCGGTCATGCTGGTCAACACACCGACGGAAAACAACAGCAGATACAGCAGCGCGCTGCTCCAGCTTTGCAGCGACAGCCCGGTGAGCAGCGCCAATACCGGCGCGCTGCCGGCCAGACCGTGTACCATGCCCACCAGCAGAGGCGCAGTAGGTTGATCGCCACGCCGGGTCGCGCCAGGGCGCAGCTGGCGCCACAGGGCATGGCCGCCGAGCG
>JBFHRT010000654.1:0-1740 GCA_041591575.1 Spongiibacteraceae bacterium | reverse complement strand
GGCATTGCGGCACACCCTACGCAGTCGCGCTGTTGGCCTCAGACTTCCGACGTCAGACTTCCGATTGCTTTCTTAAAACTCATCCGGCCGCAGCATGGCATCGTGACCGCCATCGGCAAAGAATACCGAGCCGGTGACGAAGCTGGCCTTGTCACTGAGCAGGAAGCAGATCACTTCCGCGATCTGCTCGGGGCGACCCACCGAGCCCAGCGGCACGCTCTCGCCAAAGTCCTTCATGATCTGGCCGAAGGTGGGATCGGCATAGACCTTGTCGGTGAGCGGCGTCTTGGTGATACCGGGGGCGACGGCGTTGATGCGCACACCACTCTGGGCAAAGGCCACGGTGTTGCGACGCATCCAGCGCACCAGCGCCAGTTTGGAGCCGCCGTAGGCGGTCTGTCCGTCCAGGGTGTCGATAAGCTGGCAGGCAGCCTCCTCGTCGCCGGCCAGCAGCAAATCGACGTAGTTGGCATCGGCTCCCATCGGCGCCGAATTGGAGGAGATCATCACGATGCTGCCACGACGCTTGGCCACCAGGTCTTTCACGCCCTCGGTCACGGCCAGCGCGCCAAAGTAGTTGACCTTGGTGATCAGCGAGTGCGGGGTAACGCTGGGGCCCAGGCCGGCGCAGGGAATAAAACCATCCAGCCCCTCCGGCGCCGCGGCGCGAATGCCGTCGACGGCCGCCTGGCGACCGCCGGCGGTGGACAGATCAGCCTCGATATCGGCGTCGCGGATGTCGACCACGATCACCTGGTGGCCCTCGGCGATTAACTGCGCCTTGGAGGCGGCACCGATACCGGTGGCGCCGCCCGTCATTGCATAAATGCCCATGCTCAACCCTCTCGATTAATTCGGACGATTTAATCGGAAATGAGCGCCGATTTCAACCGCCCGACTACCTCGCCCAGCGCGCGCGCGCCGTCGGCAAAGGGCAGCGGCAGGCTCAAAAAGCCGTGGATCATGTCAGGGTAGCAGTGATAGTACACATCGACGCCTGCTGCCTGCAGCTTGTCGGCATAGGCCCGCCCTTCGTCGCGCAGCGGATCGTAGCCGGCGGTAATCACCGTAGCCGGCGGCAGCCCCGCCAGCTCGCTGGCCTGCAGTGGCGCTGCGGCCGGGTTGCTCGCATCCGCATCATCAGCCAGGTAGTGCCCCCAAAACCACTGCATCATTTCGCGAGTCAGGAAATAGCCCTCGGCGAAATCGCGGTAGGAGTCGCGCTCAAAATTGCGATCAGTCACTGGATACAGCAGCAGCTGATGGGCAATCGCCGGGCCGCCGCGGCTCAGCGCCCGCTGCGCCACCACCGCCGCCAGGCAGCCGCCGGCGCTGTCGCCGGCTACCACCAGCCGGCTGGCATCGGCATTGAGTTCGCCGGCATGCTCGGCGCACCACTGGGTGGCGAAATAGCAGTCGTCGGGGGCGGCGGGAAACTTGGCCTCCGGCGCCAGACGGTAGTCCACCGATACCACCACCGCGCCAACGCGGTTGCACAACCCCCGGCACAGGCCGTCGTGGGTATCCAGGGTACCGACGACAAAGCCGCCACCGTGGAAGAAAGTGATCAAGGGAAACGGCCCCTCGCCCGCCGGCGTGTAGATACGCAGGCGCAGGTCGCCGGCGGGGCCAGCTATGTCGCGCTCACTTACTGCTGCCACCGGCTCGGGCTCGCTTGCTGCCGGCAGATCGAACAGTGCGCGCAAATCGGCGGGTGCCACGCTGGCCAATGGCGGCATG
>JBFHRT010000653.1:0-1748 GCA_041591575.1 Spongiibacteraceae bacterium | reverse complement strand
TCGTGCAGCCAGCGGGCGGTGGCGAGAAAGGCCGGTGCCAGCTGCTGCACCTCGCCGCCGCGGCTGCCCGGCAGCAGCGCCAGCACCTGAGCACCGGCGACGATACCCAGCTCGGCGCGGGCGCCAGCCTGCTGATCGCCCAGCGGAATCTGGTCCGCCAGCGGGTGGCCGACAAAGCTCACCGGCACCTGGTGCTCGCGGTAAAAAGCCTCCTCAAAGGGAAACAGGCAGAGCATATGATCGACGGCGCGGGCGATCTTGTGGATGCGGCCCTGGCGCCAGGCCCATACCGAGGGGCTGACATAGTGGGCGGTGGTGAGGCCGCTCTGGCGCAGCTTCAACTCCAGCCCCAGATTGAAATCCGGCGAGTCTATACCCAGCACCAGATCCGGCTGGGTGTGCAGAAAATGATCGCGCAGGCTGCGGCGGATACGCAGCAGTTCGGGCAGGCGCTTGAGCGGTTCCACCAGCCCCATCACCGACAGCCGCTCCATCGGGAACAGGCTGGTGAAACCCTGGGCGCACATGCGCGGCCCACCGATGCCGTCAAACTGGGCGTCGGGGTGCCGCTCGCGGATGGCGCGGATCAGGTCCGCGCCGAGAATGTCACCGGAGGCCTCGCCGGCCACCAGGCCGATACGCAGAGGTGCTGTCGCCATGGCTTTGTCGCTGTCGTTGTAATTGTAGGTTCGGCTGCGGTTGCAGCAGTGATCACGCGGCCACGCGCCGACAGAGCAACGATAAGCGGCGCCAGTTCAACCGGCACCGAACTGCGCGCGCGGCCAGGCTGAGTAATTGCTCAGCGCAGCGCTGTTATCGAACAATGCCGCGCTTGGATTGTTGCAGTGAATCAATCAGCAGCTGCACTTCCGGTTGCTCGGCGGCGATCTCGTTTAACTGCGCCACCGCCTCCTCCACTGTCAGCCCCTGACGGTAGACAATCTTGTAGGCACGGCGGATGGCGGCGATGGCCTCGCGGCTGAAACCACGGCGCTTGAGACCCTCGGCATTGATGGTCTTGGCTTCCGCCGGCTGGCCACTGACGGTGACATAGGCCGGCACATCCTTACTGATGCCACAGCCGAAGCCGGCAAAGCTGTGCGCGCCGATATTGCAGAACTGGTGCACCAGCGAGTAGCCACTGAGAATTGCCCAGTCGCCGACGTTGACGTGGCCAGCCAGGGAGGCGTTGTTGACCAGGATGCAGTGGTCGCCGATAACCGAGTCGTGACCAACATGGGCATAGGCCATCAGCAGGTTGTCGTTGCCGATCACGGTTTCGCCACGGTCCTGCACGGTACCGCGGTGGATGGTGACACCTTCGCGAATGACATTGTTGTCACCGATGATCAGTCGCGTGGGCTCGCCCTGGTACTTGAGGTCCGGAGTGTCTTCGCCTACCGAAGAAAACTGGTAGATGCGATTGTTGCGGCCCATTCGCGTGGGGCCCTTGAGCACCACATGGGAAGCAATAACGCAGCCGTCGCCGATCTCGACGTCCGGCCCGATGATGGTCCAGGGGCCGACTTCGACGTTCTCGCCCAGCTTGGCACTGGGATCAATGATGGCGCGCGGATCAATCATGTTGCTCGTTCCAGCTAAGTGTTTCAGATTGGCGTTGACGTTGTTTAACTTCGACCGGAGCTGCGGCGCTAGCGTTTTTTGTTGGCACAGAGAAAGGTCGCCGAACAGGCCAGCTGGTCGCCGACGTAGGCGGAGCCTTCAAATTTCCAGATGTCGCGCCGGTC
>JBFHRT010000652.1:0-1754 GCA_041591575.1 Spongiibacteraceae bacterium | reverse complement strand
GGGGGCCGGAGCAGCTGTTGCTAGACATCGGCATGATTTCCGCCTGGCGCTACCTGCAGGCACTGTTGCCCAAAGGGCGCGAAGTGCTACCCAGCTACGTCTGTCTCGACCGGGAGCCACCGCGTCACCACCAGCGCTATCAGCAGGTGATGGGGTGCGACGTTCATTTCAATGCCGGCCGCAACCTGCTCGCGCTGCCCAAACCCTGGCTGCGCGAAGCCATTCCCACCGGCAACTCGCAGCTACTGTTCGCCTGTGGCGCACATATGCACCACGCGCTCCGGCAAAGCCAGCACGACGAAAACATCATTGAGCGTGTCAAACAGCTGCTGCTCGAGCGGCAGCAGGACTGCGGCTTCTCGCTGCCGCGTACCGCGCAGGTCATGGGCCTCAACCCCCACAGCCTGCGCCGGCACCTGGCCAGCGCCGGCGGCAGTTTCCGCCGTATCGCGCTGGAGGCGCGCATGGAGCTGGCGCTGGCCTATCTGCGCAGCACGCCAATGAGCCCCAAGCAGATTGCTTACCAGCTGGGCTACAGCGAGCCCAACAACTTCATCCGCGCCTTCAAGGGCTACTACGGTGTGCCGCCGCAGGCGATGCGTGAGGCCGGCGAGCCAGACAGTCGATAGCGCAGCGGCAGCGACTTCAAGCCGCTGACAAATTGGCTCTCGATATAACTGGGCTCGGCCGCCAGTTCCACATGCTCCAGGCGTGGCAGCAGCGCGCGGAAAAAGGCCTGAATCTCCATACGCGCCAGGTGCATACCCAGGCAATTGTGCTGGCCGAAACCGAAGGCCAGGTGGCGATTGGGCTGGCGATCCACGCGAAACTGATCGGGCTGCTCAAACACAGTCTCGTCGCGGTTGGCCGACGCAAAGAACATTGCCAGACTGTCGCCGGCGGCAATGTGCTGCCCGCCGAGCTGCAGATCCTCGGTAGCGGTGCGAACGAAGTGTTTCACCGGCGACACCCAGCGGATCATCTCGTCGGCGGCCAGCGGCAGCAGTTCCGGCGCTGCGCGCAGCACTGTCAGTTGCCGGGGATTTTCAATCAACGCCTGCAGACCACCAGCGATGCTGGCGCTGGTGGTATCGTGGCCGGCAGTGGCCAGCAGCACGAAGTAAGACGTCAGCGCGAAGGGGTCCAGCGGCTCGCCATCGATCTCGGCATTGGCCAGCACGCTGGCAATATCACCGCAGGGTTCGCGGCGGCGGCGCTCGGCCAGGTCACTGAAATACGCCGCCATCTCCTGCACGGTGGCAATGAAGCAGGCATTGGCGTCGCTGTCGCCGGCGAATTCGCTATCCTCGGGCGCAAACAGCTGCTGGGTCAGGCGCAGGATGCGCGGCTCGTCCGCTTCCGGCACGCCAATCAATTGCATCACCACCCGCAGCGGATACCAGAAGGCGATGTCGGCGGCGAAGTCGCAGGAATCGCCCAGTGCCGCCATGCGCTCGACAAAGCTGTGTGCCACTTCGTCGATCTGTGTTTTCAGCCCTTCGATGTTTTTGGGCATAAACCAGTCCCGGGCGATCAGGCGGTGGGCACGGTGCTCCTCGCCGTCCATGTGCACCAGGGTCTTCACGCCGTGGATATTGCCGAAGCGCTCCAGGTTGCTTTGCTCCAGCTCTTGCTGCAGCAGAATCGCGCGCGGCCCGGCCAGAAACTGCTCGGGGTGGCTCTCGATATAGCGGATATCTTCGTAGCGGGTGACCGCCCAGAAGGGGCGCACGCCGTCGGCACAGACGCGGCTT
>JBFHRT010000651.1:0-1757 GCA_041591575.1 Spongiibacteraceae bacterium | reverse complement strand
TGGACAGTGTCGCCGAGCTGGAGCGGCTGGTGCTGCACGATCGCAGTGCCATGTCGCAGCTGCTGCGCGATCTCAGCATCAATGTCACCGAAATGTTCCGCGATCCGGATTTCTACCTGGCGCTGCGCCGTGTAGTTGTGCCGCTGCTGAAGACCTGGTCGTTTGTCCGCATCTGGCATGCTGGCTGCAGCACCGGCGAAGAAGTGTATTCCATGGCTATCCTGCTCAAGGAAGAGGGTTTATACGACCGGGTGCAGATCTACGCCACCGACTTCAATCCCTACGCGCTGGAGTGTGCGCGCGAGGGAATCTTTCCCGCCGACAGCATGCAGCGCTATGCGCGCAACTATCAGCGCGCCGGCGCCACGGCGTCGTTTGCCGACTATTTTCACGCCAGTTACGAGTCCGCGATTATGGATCCGGCGCTGAAGAAAAATATTCTCTGGGCTAATCACAACCTGGTGACCGATAGTGATTTCGCCGAGATTCACTTGGTGATCTGTCGCAACGTGATGATTTACTTCAACCGCAGCTTGCAGCAGCGGGTGCATGGCCTGTTCCACCGCTGCCTCGCCAACGGCGGCATTCTCTGCCTTGGCAGCAAAGAGAGCCTTGTCGGCAGTAGTTACCAGCGCGCCTACGAGGAGCTCGATCGCCAGCAGAAAATCTACAAGAAGCGCTACCGTCATGGCACCACTTGAGCGCTATCAGGCGCTGGTGATCGGCGCGTCGCTGGGCGGCATGCAGGTGATCCGCTCGCTGTTGCTGGCCCTGCCGGCCGACTACGCATTGCCAGTGATCGTGGTGCAGCACGTATCCGACAGCTCCAAGGGCGCGTTGGCCGACTTTCTTGACCGCCAGTGCCGGATACGGGTGAAAGAGGCCGAAGAGAAAGAGCCCATCAGGGCGGCGACCGTCTACCTGGCGCCGGCCAACTATCACCTGCTGGTGGAGCGCGACCGTAGCTTTACGCTCACGGTGGATGAGCGGGTGAACTACGCGCGCCCCGCCATTGATGTACTGTTTGAAACCGCGGCTGACTGCTACCGCGCGGGTTTGGTCGGTGTCCTGCTGACCGGCGCCAACGCCGATGGCGCCCGCGGGCTGCAGCATATCCGCGAGCGCGGTGGCCTGGCGGTGGTGCAGGACCCGCTGACCGCGGAATCGCCGGTGATGCCGCAGGCTGGCATCCACCTCGCCCAGCCGCAGCAGGTGCTGCGCCCCGAGGGCATCGAACGCCTGCTGTTATCGCTGGCGCGCCCACCTTCATCTGCTTCTTTGACAACGACAAGGACGTTGAACTCATGAAAATCGACACGCTGGGCAAGCGAATTGGCTTCGGGTTTGCGCTGCTGGTGCTGCTGCTGGCGCTGGCGGTGGGTCTGACCATCTGGCAGGTGGCGAGTATAGGAGCCACGGCGGGCAGGCTGGTGGAGCTGCGCGAGCCCACAGCCAGGGGCAGTCTGCAACTGGAGCGGGGGATTGGCGAGGCGCTGGCGGCACTGCGCGGCTGGCTGCTCACCGACGATCCAACCTTCAAAGTGGAGCGGCGCGAGGCCTGGAGCAGAGATATTCACCAGCCGCTGGAACGTTTGGAGCGGCTGTCTGCCGAGTGGACCAATCCTGAAAACCAGCGGCGCCTTAACCAGATCAGGCCATTGGTCAATCAGCTGGAGATTCATCATCAGCAGATCGAGGATCTCGCCCTTAGCGACCGCCAGGCGGCGATCGCGCGGCTGGCGGAGCACGCCGTGCCC
>JBFHRT010000650.1:0-1762 GCA_041591575.1 Spongiibacteraceae bacterium | reverse complement strand
GGCCCCTTGATCAGCTGGCCGACGCGCTCCTTCATTTCCTTGGCGGCCTTGTTGGTAAAGGTCACCGCGGTGATATGGCGGGCGGCGATGCCGCAGTCCTGTACCAGGTAGGCGATCTTGCGGGTGATCACGCTGGTCTTGCCGCTGCCGGCGCCGGCGAGCACCAGTAGCGGACCGTCGATATAGCGCACGGCTTGCTGTTGGGCGGGGTTGAGTTTGGACACGGCGGCGGCAACATCTGCGGCTTGAAAGAGCCGCGCATTGTAACAGCCGCGGGGGGCGGCCAGCATCACTGGCGCACAGATTTGCGCTACCTGCCTCAGCTGCCCTGACGGTAGGCCAGTGCCTCCTGCAGGTGGGAGCGGGCGATGGCCTCGCTGCCCTCCAGGTCGGCGATGCTGCGGGCCATTTTTATCACCCGGTGGTAGGCGCGGGCCGACAGCGTCAGGCGCTCGGCGGCAGCGCTCATCAGCTCGCGGCAGGGCTTGTCCAGGGCGCAGTGCTGCTCCAGCTCGGCCACCTGCAGCTCGGCGTTGGTCTTGCGAGCGCGGGCATACTGGCGCTGGCGTGCCTGCATCACGCGTTCGCGCACCACCGCCGAGGGCTCGCCGTCCGGCGCCTGTTGCAGCAGGCTGGTGGGCAGGCGCGGCACCTTGATCTGCAGGTCAATGCGGTCCAGCAGCGGCCCGGAGAGGCGCTGGCGGTAGCGGGCGATCTGGTCGGGGCTGCAGCGGCAGCTGCGCTCGGCATCACCCAGGTAGCCGCAGGGGCAGGGGTTCATGGCCGCCACCAGCTGGAACTTGGCCGGAAAGTGAATCTGGCGGGCGGCGCGGGAGATGGCAATCTCGCCGGACTCTAGCGGTTCGCGCAGCACCTCCAGCACCTTGCGCGGAAATTCCGCCAGCTCGTCCAGAAACAGCACGCCGCCGTGGGCCAGGGAAATCTCCCCGGGCCGCGGCTGGCTGCCGCCGCCCACCAGTGCCACTGCCGAGGCGGTGTGGTGCGGCGTGCGAAAAGGCCGCTGCAGGCTGTAGCGGCCGTCGCCGCTGGTGCCGGCCAGCGACTGGATGGCAGCGCTGGTCAGCAGTTCGCTCTCGGTCAGCGGCGGCAGAATGCCGGGCAGGCGGCTGGCCAGCAGGGTCTTGCCGGTGCCTGGAGGGCCAGAGAACAGTAGATTGTGGCCGCCGGCGGCGGCAATTTCCAGGGCGCGCTTGGCGCTGTGCTGGCCGCGCACATCGCGCAGGTCGGGATAGTCCGGTGTCGGTAACGAGTCCGGCGGCGGTTGCAGCTCAATGCGCTGCTGGCCGACCAGATGGGCCACTGCGGCCAGCAGCGAGGGCGCCGGCAGCACCCGGGCGTCACTGAACAGCGCCGCCTCGCCGGCATTGGCCACCGGCATCAGCAGCGGGCGGCCGTCACCGGCACTGGCGATGGCCGCCGGCAGGCCGGCGTCGATGCTGCGCAGTTCACCGCTTAGCCCCAGCTCACCGACAAACTCGCAGTTGGCCAGCGGCTCCAGCGGCAACTGGCCCGAGGCGGCCAGGATGCCCAGGGCGATGGGCAGGTCGAAGCGGCCGCCCTCTTTGGGCAGGTCTGCCGGCGCCAGGTTGACGGTGATGCGGCGGGCGGGAAATTCAAAGCGCGAGTTCAGCAGCGCCGAGCGCACCCGGTCTTTGCTTTCTTTGACGCTGGTTTCCGGCAGGCCGACGATATGAAACGCGGGCAGGCCGTTGGAAAGGTGCACTTCCACCGTGACCAGTGG
>JBFHRT010000649.1:0-1767 GCA_041591575.1 Spongiibacteraceae bacterium | reverse complement strand
GGCCTCCATGGCCAAGCTGAAGGCCGGGCGCCTGTCGCGGGAAGTCACCGACAGCTGCCTGCAGTACTGGGGCGGCATGGGCTTTATGTGGGACAACCCCGTCGCCCGCGCCTACCGCGACACCCGCCTCACCTCCATTGGCGGCGGCGCCGACGAGGTGATGCTGGGCATCATCTGCAAACTGATGGGCACCCTGCCCCGACGCAAAAAGGCGGACTGAGTCATGAGCCTGCCCGACTGCCAGACTCTGCAACTGCACGAAACTGACGGCGCACTGTTTGTCACCCTCGACCGTCCCAAGGCGCGCAACGCCATGAACCTTTCAATGGTGGGCGAACTGGATGCCACCTTCGCCGCCATTGAAAGCCGCCGCGATATTCGCGCGGTGGTGTTGCGTGGTTCTGACGGCCACTTCTGCGCCGGCGGCGATATCAAAGACATGCTGAGCGCAGCGCAAGACAGAGCAGCCACCGGCAATGCCGATGCCGGAGAAGGCGACCCCTTCTACCGCCTCAATCGCGCCTTCGGCCACCTGCTCACCCGCGTCAACAACGCGCCGCAGGTAGTCATCGCGGTGCTGGAGGGTGCGGTGCTGGGCGGCGGCTTCGGCCTCGCCTGTGTATCCGACGTCGCCATTGCAGGCCCCAGCGCCGAATTCGGTCTGCCCGAAACCGGCCTTGGCATTCCGCCGGCGCAGATTGCCCCCTTTGTGGTGGCGCGTATCGGTCTCACCCAGGCACGGCGGCTGGCGCTGCTCGGCGCGCGCTTTGGCGCGGCCGAAGCACTGGTCCTGGGCCTGGTTCACCACAGCCCCAGCACCAATGAAGCGCTGGAACAGTGCCTGCAAAGCAGCTTGGAACAGGTCCAGCGCTGCGCTCCCGAGGCTAATGCCATCACCAAACAACTGATGCTGGGCGCCGCCGGCACCGTACCGGAAACCCTGCTGGACGCGGCCGCCGCCCATTTTGCCGCGGCGGTACAGGGGCCGGAAGGAAGCGAAGGCACCCGCGCCTTTGTCGAAAAACGCCGCCCCCAGTGGGCGGTGCTGGAGAACTGAGCATGCCTGCATTTACGACAGTTTTGGTGGCCAATCGCGGCGAAATCGCCGTGCGCATTCTGCGCAGCCTGCGAGAAAACAACTACCGCAGCGTCGCCGTGTACAGCGACGCTGACCGCGACGCCCTGCATGTGCAGCAGGCCGACTGCAGTGTGGCCATTGGCGGCAGCGCCGCCCGCGATTCCTATCTCAACATCGAGCGCATCATCGAGGCCGCCAAACGCAGCGGCGTCGAGGCCATCCACCCCGGCTACGGCTTCCTGTCGGAAAATGCCGACTTCGCCCGACGCTGCGCCGAAGAAGACATCGTCTTTATCGGCCCACCCGCAGATGCCATCGCCCTGATGGGCAGCAAGCGCCTGGCCAAACAGGCAATGCTGGCCGCGGGCGTACCCTGCATCCCCGGCTACGAGGGCGCCGACCAGAGCGATGCCGCGCTGCTGCAGGCGGCTCAAGGAATTGGCTTTCCACTGATGATCAAAGCCTCCGCCGGCGGCGGCGGTCGCGGCATGCGCCGGGTCAACAGCGAGCGTGAGCTGCAGGAACAACTGCATTCGGCGCGCTCGGAAGCACTCAACGCTTTTGGCAGCGACGAACTGATTCTGGAAAAAGCCATCGACAGCGCCCGTCATGTCGAGATTCAGGTGTTCGCCGACCAGCACGGTAACGTCATTCACCTTGGCGAACGCGACTGTTCGGTGCAGCGCCGC
>JBFHRT010000648.1:0-1769 GCA_041591575.1 Spongiibacteraceae bacterium | reverse complement strand
GGCGGTGCTCTACAAGGGACCGTTCGCCGAGGTGGTGGACGAGCGCGGCATCCGCTACCCCCGCGGCGAGCGCATCGCCGTGGGCAGCCGCAGTTTCGACGCCCTCAGTCAGGCCCCCTACGCCGAGCACTTTGTGGTCATGGCGCCGGCTGAATTGGTCGATGCCGGCGCCGCCTGCTGCAGCGAGGGCAAGCCGCGTGCGGCGGCGGCTACTCGCGGTGGCAGCCAGAGCGCCGGCGGCACTGATAGCGGCAATGGCGGCGGTTGCTGCTGAGTTAACAAGCGTACAAACAACAAGGGATTTTCAAGCATGAGCGAGAAGAAAAAGTTTGCGGTGGTGCTGGCCGGCTGCGGCGTTTACGACGGTTCGGAAATCTACGAGGCCGCGATCACCCTGCTGACCCTGGATCGCGCCGGCGTCAGCTACCAGTGCTTCGCCCCCGATGTGGAGCAGCTGCATGTGATCAACCACCTGACAGGCGAAGTGATGGCGGGCGAAAGCCGCAACGTGTTGGTGGAGACGGCGCGACTGGCGCGCGGCGAAATCGCCGACATCCGCCAGGCCCGCGTTGAGGACTTCGACGCGCTGATCGTGCCCGGCGGTTTCGGCGCCGCCAAGAACCTGTCCAGCTTCGCCACCGAAGGCGCGCAGCTGTCGGTGCAGGCTGACTTCCTGGCGCTGGCCCAGGCCTTTCACCGCGCCGGCAAGCCCATCGGCCTGATCTGCATTGCGCCGACCATGGCGCCGGCCATCTGCGGCGAGGGCGTGCGCTGCACTACCGGCAATGACGCCGAAGTGGCTGCGGCGATTGCCGCCATGGGTGGTGTGCATGTGGACTGCGGCGTGAGCGAGGTCTGCGTGGACCAGGCGCACAAGCTGGTGACGACCCCGGCCTATATGCTGGCGGGCAGCATCGGCGAGGCCGCCACCGGCATCGAGGCCAGTGTTGGTGAATTGCTGAAGTTGGTTGAGGCGACAGCCGCGGTGGCCTAAGTCGCGAGCGGTTACGCGCGACTGGCGTGCCTCTAAAACTCGTCACCCCAGACGTGTTTATTGCGATCTGGGGTCCAGGTTTCTGGGCGTAGCGGCCCGAGCAGGTAGTGGTGTGTGGCGCCAATGCCGAGGCCCGCGTCCTGGACTCCGGCTTTCACCGGAGTGACTCGGTAGGAAATGCTGCGCGTAGGTCGTTACCCCAGGCGCTTCTCCGAAACCAGTTACCTTGAGCGGTCCTCCGAAACCCCGCACCCGCGGCACCTTTTCGCAACTTCCGTCACCCCAGACGCGTTTTTTGCGATCTGGGGTCCAGGTGCTCGGGCGTAGCGGCCCGAACAGGCAGTGGTGTGTGGCACCAAGGTTGAGGCCCGCGTCCTGGACTCCGGCTTTCGCCGGAGTGACTCGGTAGGGAATGGTGAGCGTAGGTCGTTACCCCAGGCGCTTCTCCGAAACCAGTCACCTTGAGCGACCCTCCGAAACCCCTCACCCGCGGCTCCTTTTCGGAACTCCCGTCACCCTAGACGAGCTTTTTGCGATCTGGGGTCCAGTGATCATGGCATGCCGCATGCCGCATGCCGCCGAGCAGGGCCTGGGCAGGGCGCTGGGGTGCCTCGCGTGTAGGAAGCTGGCCTTTGCCGCAAAGGTGTTACTCAAGCGCGCACCTGAATGGCGTCGGGGGAAGTCGTGAGGCAATCAGCCGCGCAGGGCGCGCTCGGCGGCCTCGACATTGGCGCGCAGGTGCTCGGGGTTGATGGTGCCGACGATAGCGCTGCTC
>JBFHRT010000647.1:0-1774 GCA_041591575.1 Spongiibacteraceae bacterium | reverse complement strand
CTCAATATCCTGCTCGATCACCGCCGCGTAGGCCTCCGGGTAGGCCTCACCTACCGCCAGGCCCAGCAGGGTCTCGCGCAGGCTCAGCGCCAGCGGCAGTGACTTGGCCTTGCCGCGCATACGCTGCCACATACCGAGCAGATGGCTGCCGTCCTCGGCCGGCGCAAAGGGCGCGGCCTTGGCCGGCAGTGCCGCCTTCAATTCCTCACTGAGCAGGGTCGGCCCCGACAGCGCCAGTTTCACCACCTTGTCCGGGTGCTCGTGCGCCAATTGCACCGCCACCGCGGCGCCGGTGTGGTGTCCGAACAGCTGGTAGCGCTCGATACCCAACGCCTGCAGCCCCTGGTGCAGGGCCTCGGCATAGCCTGCGATACTGACCTCGCCAGTCAGCGCGTCGCTGGCGCCGAAGCCGGGCAGATCCGGTGCGATCAACGTAAACTGCTCGCCCAGCACCTGCATCAGCGGCTCGTACATCACCGAGCTACTGGGACTCTGGTGCAGCAATACCAGCGGCACACCCGCGGCACTGCCCGCGCGGCGATAGTGCAGCTGGCCGCCGTCGATATCGACGTAGCCTCGACGAGCTGCTATCAACCCTGCCGCCATCAACCCTGCCCCAGCTCCACACTGATCCATTTCAGTTCTGTGAATTCCTCAATGCTGTACTTGCCGCCACTGCGGCCGATACCGGAGTAGCCAAGCCCACCCACCGGCGCCAGTGCATTGCTCTGAAAGCTGTGCATGCCCACATGTACCGCGCCAGAACGGATACGACGCGCGGCGCCAAGCCCCCACTGCAAATTGTGGGTAAGCACCGCCGCCGACAGGCCGAAGCGGCTGTCGTTGGCCAGTTCGATGGCCTCCTCCAGGTCCGCCGCCGACACCACACTGGTGATAGGGCCGAAGCTCTCGTCACACCAGGCGCTGGTGTGGCGCGGAGTGTTGAGCAGCACCGTGGGCTGGTAGACCAGGCCGGCATGCACATCACCGCCGGTGAGTAGCGTTGCGCCGTCGGCAAGTGCCCGCTGCTGGTGCTCCACTACCTTGTCCAGTGCCTTGCGATTGATCAGCGGGCCGTAGGCGGTATCGGCGTCACGCACATCGCCCAGTTTCAGTTGCCGGGCCTCCTCGCGCAGGGCGGCGCAAAAATCGTCAAACACGGGCTCTTCCACAATGATGCGCGAGTTGGCCATGCAGATCTGGCCGGCGTGGGTGAACATACCCTGCACCGCAATTTTCGCCGCCTGCTGCGGGTCGAAGTCTCGTAGCACCAGCAGCGCGCTCTTGCCGCCCAGTTCAAGCTGGGCACGCACCATACGCTGCATGGCGGTGGCGCCGATAGCGCGACCGGTGTCGGTGGAGCCGGTCAGGGCGATGGCGTCGACAGCCTCGTGAGCCACCAGCGGCGCGCCGCACTCGGCGCCATAGCCGGTCACCACGTTGACGGCCTCAGCCGGCAGCCCTGCTTCCACCAGCAGCTTGGCAAAAGCCACTGCGATCAGTGGCGTCTCCTCGGAGGGCTTGATCACCACGCTATTGCCAGCGGCCAGAGGAAAGGCCGCCATCTTCGCCAGCAGCGCCAGCGGCGCATTGTAGGGCGACACCACCGCGACCACGCCCAGCGGCTCGCGGAATACCATGGACAGTCGACCGGCGTTGTCATTGGGGAAGGTGTCACCGTACAGGCGGCGCACTTCGCCTGCGGCGGTGCGCAACAGATCCACGGTGTAGTGAATTTCATGGCGGGCCTTGGCGATCACCGAGCCGCTCTCGT
>JBFHRT010000646.1:0-1779 GCA_041591575.1 Spongiibacteraceae bacterium | reverse complement strand
GCTGCGGTAGCGGTAGCCCGACTGATAGATGCCGTGCTCGTAGGCGGTGTTGGTGTGATCGTCGTTATTGAAGCGCCCCGCCAGGGTATCGGCGGTCTCGTAGTACAACCGCCAATCACTGGCATCAGTGCTGTAGGTCGCGCCGACGCCGAACATCACCATATTCTTGGAGGGCGCGCCGTTGACTTCATCTTCGCCAACGGTTTCTCCGTAAAACTCCGCGCTCAGGCGCTCGCCCGCCCAGCTGGCTCGCCAGTCAACGCCACCCAGCTGGTTGCCGGGTTCGTTGGCCAGGCTGATACCTTCACTGCCGCGGTTGTCGCGGCCCAGCACCAGGTTCTTGAAACTTGAAAGACTCTGCGGCCGCCCCTCCCCGCCCCACTGGGCGGTGCGCGAAGCGCCCAGCTCCAACCAGGGCAGCGGGCGGATACTGAGACGCGCCCCCACCAGCTTGGCGCCCGGCACCACGCGCTCGTCTTCCAGGCGGCCGGCAAAGGCCACCAGTTGCCACGGCCCCAGCCAGCTCAGCCAGGGCGTACGGAAAGGCTCGGAACCGTTGCGCTGCAGCGACAGCCCCGGCACCGGCCGCGCATTGTTGGACAGGATCAGCGCCGATTCCCGCGCCGGCCCCCACCAACGCTCCAGCGCGCCCACGGTGAAGGCCCAGTTGCCCCACAGCGCCGCCAGGTAGCTGCCGTCCAGGTGAGTGCTGTCATCGTCCAGCGGGTCATCGGCCCAATTGCCACGCAGGCGCCCGGCCCAGTTTTCGCCCAGGTACTCGATTGAGACCTGGGCCTCCTGCTCACCACGGCGGCTGTCGCCGAATCCGCGCAGTGGGTTGATCTGCTCGCCGGCGGCCAGCCTCGCCTCTACTCCAACGCGCTGGGTCTGCTGCGCGAAGGCCCGCTCAATAAACTGCACCGCCCGCCACTGGGCCGGCGTCAGCGGGTGACCCTTGCTGCGCTTGACCTCGCTGATCACACCGCTCCACATCAACGGCCAAGTATTGACCGGCACCCGAATCAGGCCAGCATCGGCCAGCAGCTGGATATGGTGGCGCAACCGGGCATCGCCGGGCTCTATCCAGGGCGCGGCAACTGCAGGGCGCAGTGCGGCGCACAGCGCCAACAGCAGTAGGCTCAGGGGCAAATGGAGGGCTTTCAAAACGACGTGCACTTCCCTTTGGACACTTATTCTTGGTATTGGCCTTCCCGACAAGGCCGGCGCTAGTGTACCGCGCCCGCGGCGGCGATTGCACCGGTTTGCGCACTGCAGCAGCGACAACGTTAGTGATATGGGCCAGCCCGGCTCGCTTGGGTATAATGGCCGCCCCGAGTCCTCCAGCGAATCACCGACCATGCGCCGACTGCTGCTCACCGCCGCCACGCTCTGCCTGCTTTCCGGCTGTGGCCAGAAAGGCCCGCTGGTGCTGCCCGCTGACCCGCCCCCCGGCGCCGCCCCCACCGAATCACAAGGTTAATCGATGTCTGTTTTTGCCTACCAAGACGGCGAACTGTTCGCCGAAGCCGTTCCCGTCGCGCGCATCGCCGAGGAATTCGGCACGCCCTGCTACGTCTACTCCCGCCGCCACATTGAGGAGCGCTACCGCGCCTATGCCGATGCCCTGGACGGTCGCGAGCTGCAAGTCTGCTACGCGGTGAAGGCCAATTCCAATATCGCGGTGCTCAACTTGCTGGCGCGACTGGGCGCCGGTTTCGACATCGTTTCCGGCGGTGAGCTGGAGCGGGTGCTGGCCGCCGGCGGCGACCCCGCACGGGT
>JBFHRT010000645.1:0-1798 GCA_041591575.1 Spongiibacteraceae bacterium | reverse complement strand
TGTCGGTGAGTTTGATAAAACCGAATTTCAGTTCTTCCTTTTCAGGTTCAGCAGCGAAGATGCCACTGCCAGCGGTCAGCGCCAGGGTGGCAGCCGAGGCTTTGACCAGCTTGCGATACCAGGACATAAAAACGTCTCCCGTCGTTAAGGCTTTACTGTATGAAAACTAAAAAGGCGCCCACCGGACCCAACCGGATGAACGCCTTTGTTCGGAACTAGCTAGTTTGAGTTTTGAATAGCAACGAGCGTGCCAGGAATTCTTTTATTGCTTTATTTCAGCAGCTTAGCGAGACAAAGGGGGAAAGAGAAAATTTTGGTATGGCGACATTGCGCCGCATTGGTGCCAGCCGCATACACAGTGCAAGTTTTAGATTCACGATCTGCGCACACCGGCAGGGCACGACGAACCAAAACGCAGCGATGCGCCGGGTATTCTCCTGCCGGCGGGCAACGGCTGCATTTAAATGGCGCCCGAACTAATCCGCGCCTCGACGAGTTGAGAGGCTAGACGGGACGGCAGCGGCAATTATTCCTGAGGGCGCACACGTAAAAAGGAGGCAAAGCGAGGCCGGCCGCGACTGGTGGTGCCGTAGTACTTGTAGGTAACCATGCTGCCGATTTCCGGTGGCGCGGCACGCTGGGCATCGCTGAAACCGCTGCCGAGCCGGAAGCGAACGCCGTCGGCGCGCTCCACCAGCAGCGCGCCGAGCATGCCACGGTATTTCCCCTCTCCGGGCAGATGGGCCACCACCACGGCTTCGGCATCCTGGTGCTTTTTCAGCTTGAGCAAATCGTCAGAGCGCGCCGCTCGATAGCGGGAGCTGCCCCGGTGTAGCATCAAGCCTTCGCCGCCGCCGCGAACCACGGCGTCCAGGCGCGCCATCAGCGCAGCCTCTGTTGCTACCCGCGACTGTTCCACCATCGCCAGGTAAGGCGAGTTCAATTCGGCAATCAGCTGGCGCAGTTGGGCCAGGCGCTGATCAAAAGTACCCGCAGCGGCGGGCAGATCGAACACCATATAGCGAACCCGGCGCCACTGTGCAGTATCCGGCGATTGTCGGCGCACGATGCCGGACAGCGTGTCGAAGCTTCCACGGCCCATCCACAGTTCACCGTCCAGCGGCGTGTCGGGAAAACCGGCAGTGAACCAGTCCGGCGAATGATAGATGCGCCCGCTGCGCGACAGCAGCTGTGTTCCATTCCAGTAGGCGCGAACCCCGTCCAGCTTTTCACTGAGCCAGTAGTCGGCCAGAACGATGTCGCCGCGGTAGGCCTTGGCAAGCAACAGGGCCGGCGCATCGCCAGCCCGCCCCGCTAGCGGAAAGCAAAAAAGTACGGCACAACAGAAATACGTGATCACGCGCAGCATAGGCATCCTCCCTGACCTGCGTCCCCCACTCCATGGGGGGGCTTCAGCTTAGCTGATCCGGCGGCGGTGCACATCGCTGACGAGCCGGGGACCGCCCGTCACACAGCGACGACCCCCGCTAGCCGGTTTGCAATCAGCGTGCGCAAGGTGCTGGCCAACTCCCTGAAAAATGCGCGATTTGGCGCACTGGCCCGCCATACCAGCGCGTGCTGCCGGCGGATGGACATGCCCTTAATTTCACAGACCTGCAGCGCTTCTGGATGGTGCAATTCGGAATGCACGTACAGCCCCGGCAGAAATGCCACACCCAAGCCCATCACCACCATCTGCCGCAACGTATCCAGGCTGGTGCCCTCGTAATCGCGCAGCACCAGGGCACCGAGTCGCTCACAGATATCCTGCACCTGGTGGTGGAAGTGGTGCTGGTCT